>NZ_JAVRHI010000304.1:0-39793 GCF_034105845.1 Streptomyces sp. CRN 30
AGGTCTTGTCCACGCCTTTGATCTGGCGAGTTTCGATAGCCTCGATCAGCGCGGCCCCGTGATGGGGATAGACCACGGTGTCGCCAACCTTGAACGTCATGTGACAGGTACCCCTTCCGTGGCTATCCAGGGTAACACGGAAACGGCGGGTTCTGAATGGCGTTTTCGCAGGTCAGGGCATATCTCGGGGCTTGACAACAGCAACCGGAACGTGCTGCGCGGGCCGACCGGAAGAAGGTATTCGCAGGTCGGAGCGGCTCTCCGGGGCGGGCGAAACGCCTACGTCACATACGTCCGGAGGCCCCGGGGAGTGACCGAACATCCCTAAATGTCCGATTCCGCGTGTGCGACTTCCGCTACTCCGTTCGGTGTCCGAGGCAGGCTTCCGGCCGAATCCGGAATTGATCACGACACGTTCGCACTACCCGGTCGTGATCAATTCCTGGGCCGTCCGCACATTCCTTCACGGAAAATGTGCCCACCGTTCGTCGGGCGGGATGTGGGCGGGATGTCGGGCGGGTCGCGGGCGCTTGTTTTATGAATGACGGGCGGCCGCGTGATCCATTGCGGCCGCCCCGCCCGCTACCGCCTGCCGGGCGAAGCACGAGCCCAGGGGGAGGGTCGGGTGCGGCGACGCGCCGCCCGGTCGGTAACCTGATGCCGCTGACCATCACTTAGGGCGGCTTTATCCGTTGCCGCCGCCTCGACGAGTCAAGGAGTTGCCGCCGCCGTGAGCAGCAGCCTTCGACGCGGCGCCCTCGCCGCCGCCGCCATCGCGTTCCCGCTCGCCTCGCTCGCCGCGTGCGGCGCCGGCAATGGCGCCCAGACCCTGGAGATCAAGCCGGACAACGCGGCGACGAGCGTCGGCGACATCAAGGTCCAGAACGCCGTCGTGATCACCCAGCCCGACCGGGAGTCGACCGGCCCGGCCGCCGTCTCCGCCACCGTGTTCAACGCCGGGAAGACCGCCCAGACGCTGGAGTCCATCCAGGTGGACGGCGGCGAGTCCGCCGAGCTGAAGCCCGTCGAGGGCAAGAGCCTGACCGTTCCGGCCGGCGGTTCCCTGGTGATCGGCGGCCAGGACAACGCGGCCGCCACGATCGCCGGTGGCAGCGAGGCCGTCCGGGACGGCGACGCCCACAAGATCACCTTCACCTTCAGCAAGACCGGTGACGTCAGCCTGAAGGCGTTCGTCGTCCCGGCCGAGAGCTACTTCTCCGAGTGGGGCCCCAGCGAGGTGCCGACCTCGCCGGACGAGACCGAGAACCCGGCCACCTCCTCCGCCTCCGCCGACGAGGAGACCTCCGAGCAGGGCACCGAGGACGACCCGACCGGCAACCCGGGCGAGGAGGCCGGCGAGTCCTCCGACGCGGGCACGCCGACCGACGCGGCCTCCGCGTCCGCCGACAGCCACTGAGCGCCACGGGCCGGCCGAGCACGGCAGGACACGCGTGAGGGGCGGGACCCGGCCGGGTCCCGCCCCTCACGCGTGTCACCGCGTCCGGCCGGCCTACGGCTCGAACTTGTAGCCGAGACCGCGGACCGTCACCAGGTAGCGCGGCGCGCCCGGGTCCGGCTCGATCTTGGCGCGCAGCCGCTTGACGTGGACGTCGAGGGTCTTGGTGTCACCGACGTAGTCGGCGCCCCAGACCCGGTCGATGAGCTGCATGCGGGTCAGTACCCGGCCGGCGTTGCGCAGCAACATCTCCAGCAGGTCGAACTCCTTCAGCGGCAGGTCGACCTTGGCACCGGCCACGGTCACCACGTGCCGGTCGACGTCCATCCGGACGGGACCGGCCTCCAGCGCGGCGGGCGTGACCTCCTCGGGCTCGCCGCGGCGGCGCAGTACGGCGCGGATGCGGGCCACCAGCTCGCGGGAGGAGAAGGGCTTGGTGACGTAGTCGTCGGCCCCTATCTCCAGACCCACGACCTTGTCGATCTCGCTGTCCTTGGCGGTCACCATGATCACGGGGACGTTGGAGCGGCCGCGCAGCTGGCGGCAGACCTCGGTTCCCGGCAGGCCGGGCAGCATGAGGTCGAGGAGGACGAGGTCGGCGCCGTTGCGCTCGAACTCGTCGAGTCCGTCGGGCCCGGTGGTCGCGACGGCGACCTCGAAGCCCTCCTTGCGGAGCATGTACGACAGGGCGTCGGAGAAGGACTCCTCGTCCTCGACGACGAGCACTCGGGTCACGGAAGGACCTCCGGGGCGGGAAGCGTTTCGTACGGGGATGTGCTTCGGGGTGCTGCTGACCGGCCGCTCTCGACATCGTCGTCGAGTCCGTCGCGATCGGGACGCTGCCGCGCGCGGTCGCGGGACGAGCCCGCCTCCGGCAGCCGCAGAGTGAAGGTGGAGCCCTGGTTCTCGGCGCTCCACACCGTGACCTCCCCGCCGTGCGAGGCGGCCACGTGCTTGACGATGGCGAGTCCCAGTCCGGTGCCGCCGGTCGCTCGGGACCGGGCCGGGTCCACGCGGTAGAAGCGCTCGAAGATGCGCTCCTTGTCCTTGTCGGAGATGCCGATGCCCTGATCGGTCACGGCGACCTCGATCATGTCACCGCCGGAGGCGGCGACACGCCGGGCCGCTATACCGACGCGGGTCCGGGCGGGCGAGTAGTTGACGGCGTTCTCGACGAGGTTGCCGAGCGCGGCGGCGAGCTGGCCGCGGTTGCCGTGGACGTGCAGGTCGGCGATGCCCGCGCGGCGCCCGCCGCCGCCCTCGTCGGAGATCCCTTCGGGCGCTTTGAACGAGGCGACCATGGTGATCTGCTTCGTACCGGCCGCGTGCCGGCAGCGGTCGATGGCCTCGGCGACCAGTTCGTCGACGCGGACCGGTTCGGCGTCCTCCAGCGGGTCGTCGTTCTGCACCCGGGAGAGGTCGATCAGCTCCTGCACGAGGTTGGTCAGCCGGGTCGCCTCGATCTGCATGCGGCCGGCGAAGCGGGTGACGGCCTCGGGGTCGTCGAAGGCGTCCATGACGGCCTCGGAGAGCAGGGAGAGCGCGCCGACCGGGGTCTTCAGCTCATGGCTCACGTTGGCGACGAAGTCGCGGCGCACCGCCTCGATGCGGCGGGCCTCGGTGAGGTCCTCGACGAGGAGGAGCACCAGCCGGGAGCCGAGCGGGGCGACGCGCGCGGAGACGGCCAGCGCCTCGCCACGGCCGGTTCCCCGCCTGGGCAGATCCAGTTCGACCTGGCGTATCTCGCCGTCGCGCCGGGTGTCACGTGCCATCTGGAGCATGGGGTCGACGGCGAGCTTCCCGCCGCGGACCAGACCGAGGGCGTACGCCGCCGAGCTGGCCTTGACCACGGCGTCCTCCTCGTCGAGCACGACCGCGGAGGACCGCAGGACCGACAGGACGGTGTCCACACCCGGCGGAAGCACGGGGTCGGTGTGCAGCGAGGTGCGGGTGGGGCGCCTCTGGTCGCGTTCGCTCCAGCGGAACGCGAGCATGGCGATGACGCCGGTGAGCACTCCGGCGATCGCTGCTGCTGCGGCGACCGCCGCGTTCACGTCCATGCGTCCAGGTTAGGCATGACGTGGGGCCCGGCCGTAGCCATCGGAGTGCGACCTCGAACACTCGTCGCCCAGAGTTCACCTAGGAGCCAGGGTCGGTTCACTTGGGGTGGCGGAAAGCGACGCGTACGAGCCGGATCGTGGAAACGTGGGAGTGAGAACCCCCTAAACGGACGTACGAGAGGGAACCGAAGATGCGGGACGCGTACCACGAGGAACTGGATTCGATCGGCGACGGACTGGTGGAGATGGCCCGGCTGGTCGGGTCGGCGATCGGGCGCGCCACGACCGCCATCCTCGACTCCGACCTGAAGCTGGCCGAGGCCGTGATCGAGGCCGACCAGAAGGTCGACGAGCTCCAGCACGACCTGGAGGCGAAGGCGATAACCCTGCTGGCCCGGCAGCAGCCGGTGGCGACGGACCTGCGCATCGTCGTGACGTCGCTGCGGATGTCGGCGGACCTGGAGCGCTCCGGTGACCTGGCCCAGCACGTGGCCAAGCTGGCCCGGCTGCGCTATCCGGAGCGCGCGGTCCCCCAGGACCTGCACGCCACCATCCTGGAGATGGGCCAGCTCGCGCAGCGCCTGATGGCGAAGGCGGCGGAGGTGATCATCACCAAGGACGTCGACCTGGCGCTCCAGCTGGAGCAGGACGACGACGAGATGGACCTCCTGCACCGCACGCTCTTCCAGCACCTGATGGAGGAGAAGTGGAAGCACGGCATCGAGACGGCCGTCGACGTGACGCTGCTGGGCCGCTACTACGAGCGGTACGCGGATCACGCGGTGGCGGTCGCGAAGCGGGTGGTGTACCTGGTGACCGGTGAGCACGCGGACGAGATCCAGCCGGACATCCAGCCGGTGACGGGCGTCGAGGGGGCGTAAGCGGCGCCTCGATGCGCCGTTGATGCGACCGCCGGGCCGGGCATGCAATGGGCACAGGCACCAGTTCCGAGGAGGGACCCATGGCCGAATCCCCCGGCACGACGCCCGACCCCGCGCGCGAACGCCCGTCCGAGCAGCCCGCCGAGACGCGGAGCCTGCCCCTGATCGCGGCCTGCGGCTGCGGCTCGGGGTGCGGCTGCGGTTGTCAGTCGGGCAGTCCCTGCCAGTGCGGCTGACGCCGTGAGGAACCGTACGGGGGTCGACACGGCCCCCGTACGGGCGCAGCCTGGAAGGGCGGGACCAGCCACGCGCGTACGCGAGGAGGTGCGGAGATGGCCAGGTTCATGGACGTCCACCACGGGATGAAGGGCATCACCGCCGAGCAGCTCGACCAGGCGCACCACGCGGACCTCGCCATCGAGAAGGAGGAGGGGGTCCACTTCGAGCGGGCGTGGGCCGATCCGGAGTCGGGCACCGTCTACTGCCTGTCGGAGGCGCCGTCGGCCGAGGCGGTCCAGCGGATCCACACCCGGGCGGGGCACCCGGCGGACGAGGTCCACGAGGTACCGCTGGAGGCGTGAGCACGCCCCTGCGGGCACGCCCGTGCCGTGGAGGCGAGTACGGATGGCGCAGCCGCTGTGCGCCGGGTCCGGTGGCGGTGCCGACGCGTTTCCGAGCCGGGTCCGGCCGGCGCTCCCGGCCTTCCCGATGTCCGGTCCGGCGCGGTCGGGCACGGCGGTCTGAGGCGCGCGGGGCTTACGGATGCGCGCGGGGCTTACGGGTGCGCTCGGCGCGCCCGCGCGCGACCGTACGCGGAGGCGCACGACCGTATGCCGCGCGCGCCGCGTACCCCGCGTAGTCCACGCACTTCGCGCACTCTGCGCACTCCGCGCACTCCGCCGCTCTAGCGGTGCGGCACGTCCCCCTCCGCCGGGGCCGCCTGCCACTCGTCCGGTGGGAAGGGCGTGTCCTCCCCGTAGTCCGGGGGTTCGAAGGGGTTCGTCGCCGGGGGCGGGGACGCCGAGGCGGCGGCCCTTGGTGTTCCCTCCGGGGCGGAGAACAGCGAGGTCAGGTCGATGAGAGGGCTCCCGTTCGGTCTGCTGCGGTGTTACAGCTTGCTCATCTTGGCGTACGGGCTGAGGATCCGCTCCTGGGCCGGACCGAAGTCCACGAGCGCGGCGATGCCGTCCTCGATCCCGATGACCCGGCCGAGTCCGTACACGTCGTGGGTGACCTGGTCGCCCACGGCGAAGTGCTTGGGGGGCGGTGCGACCGGGGCCTTGAAGGGGCTGGTGGGCAGATGGCGCTTCGGCGCGGCTGGCTTCGTCATTGTCCTCAGTATGAACCCACCGGCCCGACGGTGGCCCCCGCTGTGGAGTAAACCTGAAGAGTAAGCCGTGGACTCAGGAAAAGGGTGCGGTGGGGTTCGTGACGTACGACCACGATGCGGAACACTTGTTCGATGTCCCGATCCTCTCCGCGGAGGCCTTCACCGGCAGCGAGCCGGTGGCCACCGCGCGGGACGTCGCGCACCGCTTCCTGACGGAGGTGGACGTGGTCCACGGCATCCAGGTCTCCGCGAGAGCCGTCGGCATGGTGCAGTTGGTGGTGAGCGAACTGGTCACCAACGCGTACAAGTTCGCACCCGGCCCGTGCCTGCTGGACCTGGAGATCGGCCCCGGCGGCGTGGAGATCAGCGTCTGGGACAGCAGCCCGGTCCTCCCGGAGATCCGCGCCCCCGACCCGGTCCGCATCGGCCAGCACGGCCTGGAGATCGTCGCAGCGGTCTGCCGCAGCCTGGAAATGCGCCGGGAGCCGGTGGGAAAACGCATCAAGGCGGTCATCGCCCTGACGGACGACCCGAGCGGACATCCGGCGGGCGGACCGATGTGAACCGATGTGAGACGAAAGCGACCGGCTACGGCCTGCCCGCCGGATCCGCGTCGAAGTCGTACTCCAGGATGTGCGAGGCGGCGTCGAGGGTCATCTCGTTGATCTCGACGGGCCGACCCTCATCCGTGAAGGCGGTGCGGCAGACGAGGACGACCGGCGTGGCCTCGGGCATGCTCAGCTCCGCCGCCTCGTCCCTCGACGGCATGCGGGCCCGGATCTCCTCACGGAAGTGCACGGGCCCGTGGCCGAGTTCGGCGAGCCGGGCGTATGTTCCGCCGGGGCCGGTGTCCTCCTGGGTGATCGCGGAGCCGGCGACCAGGGACGCGGGGAGATAGCTGGTCGCGAGCAGGACCGGCTTGCCGTCCAGGACGAAGCGCCGGCGCCGGACACACACCGCGTCGGCGCCGGTCAGGCCCAGTACCGCCGCGACGCGGTCGGGCGCGGCCTCCTCGGTCACCGAGATCCGGTCGACGTCGAGCGTCCGGTCCGCCACGTCCGCCGCCCAGACGGAACGCCCGTTGCCCCATCGCTCACGGGCCAGCCGCTGGATACTCCGGCGCCGCAACGGACGGAAGGCCCGGACGAACACACCGGCGCCCTTGCGGGCTTCGACGATCCCTTCGTCCCGCAGAACGCCCAGCGCCTGCCGGGCGGTCATGCGGGCGACGCCGTGCGTGGCCATGAGGTCGTTCTCCCCGGGGAGCCGGTCCCCGGGACCGTACTCACCCGACCGGATCGCCTCACGCAGGGAGTCGGCGATCCGCTGGTACTTGGGGCGGCGGTCGTCGCCGGTAGTGGCCATTCCGAACCCTCCTAGCTTCTCTAGACACCTTAGGCCATAGGTCGGGCAATCGCTCGCTGCGCGTAGCGGCATGCGGCGCGCAGACGCACGGAGACCCACTCGACTTCTCTAGAGACCTAGAGGATTCTCCAGATGTCTAGAGAGGTCCGTCCGGGCCACTCGACGGCTCCGGCCCGCCAAGGAGTGAGCGCGATGACCTACCGCTTCGACCGCTTCCCCACCGTGGAGGCGCCGCGACTCGGGGCGATGACACTGTGCCCCACCCCGGAGTCCGTTCCCCGGGCCCGGCGCTGGTTCCGCACGTTCATCTCTCCGTACGAGCCGGAGTGCTCGGTGGACGACTGCGCCCTGCTCGTCTCGGAGCTGGTGACGAACGCGATCCTGTACGGGCGGGCGGAAGGCGACGACGCCTGGCACGTGCGAGTGGAGTGGTTCCGGGACGGGACGTCGCTGCGGGTGGAGGTGCACAACCCCGGCTTCCCCGCCGACGTACGCCTGCGCCGGCCGGACGCGGACGACGCCCATGGACGCGGACTGCTGCTGGTCGATTCCCTCGCCGCCTCGTGGGACTCCGGGCCTAGCCGGTTCGGCGGCACGATGGTCCGTTTCGTGATGGCCGGCGCCTGGCCGGCCTAGGAACGGCCGCGGCTACGGCCTGCCCAGCAGGCGGCGGCCCAGAGGGCGGCGGGGGCCGCGTACCACCACCCGGCCGTGGAGGAGCTGGCCCGTCAGCTCGACGCGGAGGACGACCGGCGCGTCGGGGTCCGGGGCCTCCTTGGCCTTCACCTTGCCGAAGACGAGGTTGAGGCCGTCGGTGTCGACCACGACGCCCGGCTTCGTGATCAGCGTCAGGGTCTTGCCGCTCGCGTTCACGGCGATCCGCAGGATGTCCCGCGTGATGACGGCCTCGGTGAAGTCGAGCGTCGTCTCGCACCACGCCGTGTTCAGCTCCAGCCGCCGGGGCACCACCCAGCGCCCCGTACGGGTGACCGGGCTGTGCGCCTGCTCGATCCGGACGACGTCCTTGGCCTCCGGCACGACCGCGCCGGAGGGCGGCAGGTCGGCGGTGAGCCGGCCCAGCTCGGTGAGGGTCCGCGCGGACAGGGCCGCCTCCAGGCGCTCGTCCAGCTCGGCTGCGGTCAGCCGCCCGTCCCCCGCCGCGACCCTCAGTACGTCCACCACCCGGTCCCGGTCCGCATGGGAGGCCCGCAGCTCAGGCACCGAGCCACCACCCGGGTGCGCCCCGGCGGGCGAGATCTCTCCCGACATGTCCCCGTCCCGGTCATCTCCGACAGCCCACTGACGACGGACTAACGCTATATCGCGTCTGGGAGTTGGCCAAGACTGCGGCTTCGGCCGCCCCACGGGAAAACGGGTGGACCTGCCCGCGCCTGCCGTGCGACGGTCCCCGGCATGTCCAGCACGTTCGAGTGGCCTGACCTCTCCGGCACTTCGACATCGTTCGAGTCCTTCGACGGGACCGCCGTCAGCTGTCGGCGGCTGGGGGCCGGGCCACCCGTGGTGATGGTCCACGGCTCCGGCGGGGGGTCACACTCCTGGCAGCCGGTGGCCGAACGGCTCGCCGACCGGTTCGAACTGTGGCTGCCGGCCCGGCGCGGGTACGCCCCGAGCGGACCGGGCCGGGCGGCGAAGCGCTACGCCGACGAGGTGGGCGACCTGCGCACACTGATCGCGCGGATCGGCCGCCCCGTACACCTGGCCGGCATGTCCTACGGCGCCACCGTCGCCCTGCACGCCGCGGCGGCCGGACTGCCGCTCCACTCCCTGATCCTGTGGGAACCACCGCTGTACGCGGCCGGCGGAGAGCTGACTCCGGTTCTGAGCGCGTACGAGAAGCTCACCGCGTGGGGTGACCGGCGGCGGGCCGACCGGCTGCTGGCGGAGAAGGTGGCTCGTGTCCCGGCCACCCTGCTCGACCTCATGGACGCGGGCGAGCCGGCCGACGACGCGCACACCAGTCCGCCCGACGACGCCCCCGGCTGGTGCCGTGACCTGGCGTCGATGGCCGCCGACACGGCGGACGTGGAGCGCTGGTCCGCCGTCACCGTCCCCACACTGCTGATGCGGGGAGCCGACACCTGGCAGCCGATGCCGGAGACCCTCGACCGGCTCGCGACCGCGCTGCCCGACGTCGTCCTCACGACGTTTCCCGGCCAGACGCACTTCGCACCGTCACTCGTCCCCGATGTCGTGGCAGCGGAGATCACCCGCTTCCTGGCCTTCAGCGGCGACGCTTGATCGCCACCGCCCTCACCGTCCTCGGCACGCCGCTCGGGTCGGTCGTCACCGGCACCTTCCAGCATCCGGCGGCCGGACGGGCCGAGCGGGCGGCCGCCGCCGAGCAGGTGCGCCGCGAGCGGCTGGACGCGGTGACCGCCCTCGCCGCCGGTACCCATCACCGGCGGTCCCTGTGGATGCGCGGGGAGGCCCGCTGCGCGGCGCCGCCGATGACGAACTGGAGAAGCTGTGGGCCAGGTCCCACGTCACCCGCTCAGCCATCACCCGCCCCCTGGTCACGTTGCGGCTGCTCGTACCGGACCCGGCCCGCGCCGCCCACCACCGCTTCATCGACGCGGCCGCCGCGTACTGCGGCACCCACGTCTGACGGACCTCTGTCGCCGTCCCGTTCTACCGATCAGCTGTAGGCCACGGACAGCGACACGCCCCTGCCGGGGCGGCAAGAACAGGCGGGGAGCTTCCACGATGTGGTGGGCTACTTCTTCTCGCCCTGGGTGCTGCGGAAAATCTTCGTGGCTGGACTTCTACAGGTCAGGGGCAGTGGACTCGCGCGCCTGGCAGTCGTCGTCGCTCGGCAATGGCCGCTGGTGACAGCGCCGGACGGCCCAGTTGCTCAGCCTGAGTGGGCGGGCCGCCAGCACCGCGCGGCATGACCTACTTGGGAACACACAGGCCATGACCCATGTCTGGTCTCGGCCGACGTTTATCGACGCCTCTACAGAAACCAGGTTCACAACGACCTTGACGACCGGCTGATCCCGTCGATCCAGGGACTCGCACGGGACTTGGCCTGGACGATGGCAAGGCAGTTGTGATCAGCCGACCAGTACGTCGGACGCTTCACCAGGGTTCCGAATCTTCAACTCGGGCATCAGCCAGTCAGACACCGGTTGCTTCATCTTCCGCAGGCGCAGCCGATTGCTCACCTGACTGCCTGCTCTTTCCACCCGCCATCTCATAGAAGAAACCGGTTACCCCAACAATGATCATAGGAATCGCCAGAATCCACCACCAAAGGTAAGCTCCTCCCGCGAGTGCAGCCCAGCTACCCAGGGCGATACCTGATCCGCCAATCAGGAATCCGAGAACAACGCCAGACGAATCGCGACGAAACGTGTCCTCGAGTTTGCATGCCTCCTCGTACTGGCGAGCTGTGGCATCAAGCTGAGCGAGCAGCGTCTGTTTGGCTGCCGAGCCCTCAGGCAACACCTCTGCCGTTTCGGCTTCGCCCTTGAGTCGCTCCATGATCTTGACAGCCTTTGTCCGGCGACCTAGACGAGCACCGAAGAAGCCTGTGATCAGTGCGATCAAAATCGGAGAGAAGGCTGTGACTACCTGAGTAACGGTGTCCTTCAAGGTCTCTCTCCGATCTATGGAAGGTGGGGGACCAAGCTACCGGTGCTCCCGGCCCCTCGGTTCCTTCGATCCTGCGCACATTCGTGACTGGGCGAGTCGACTGCAAGAAAACGGAGTACGCAGCTCGTACGCTCGGACGCGATCTACTCAAACGTTGGCACTGCTCGGTCTGTCCGGCCGCCGTCTGTGGATGACAAGTGCATCGTTCCGTGGACGGCAGAGCGGCTCTTCGCTGTGCGGGCCGGTACGCCCGAGTGCATCCGGGCCATGGTCGACCTGGGCGGCGACTGCGGTCTGCTTCAGGGAGAAACCCTCGGCGTAGCGGTCGACGCGATCGACTTCGAGCGAATCCGTGGGCAACCATGGGTAGCTCTAGGTCGATCTGGCCAGCTTTGGGTAACAAACCGGGAGGAAAGACGCGCATTCTGGGCCGATGCACCTGTCGAGATTGCCGTCCTCGTAGCGTTTTTGATCGCCCAGCGCCACCAAAAAGCCCCCGCCCTGCCAAGAAACAGCAGGTCGGGGGCTTGAAGGCGTCCGCCTACTTCTTCTTGCCCTGGTTCTTGACCGCCTCGATCGCCGCCGCCGCCGCGTCCGGGTCGAGGTACGTGCCGCCGGGGTTGACCGGCTTGAAGTCGGCGTCCAGTTCGTAGGAGAGCGGGATGCCGGTGGGGATATTCAGGCCCGCGATGTCCGCGTCGGAGACGCCGTCCAGGTGCTTGACCAGGGCGCGCAGCGAGTTGCCGTGGGCGGCGACGAGGACCGTGCGGCCGGTCAGGAGGTCGGGGACGATCGAGTCGAACCAGTACGGGAGCATCCGGTTGACGACGTCCTTCAGGCACTCCGTCCGCGGGCGCAGCTCCGGGGGGAGCGTCGCGTAGCGCGGGTCGGAGAACTGGGAGTACTCGGCGTCGTTGTCGAGCGCCGGCGGCGGGGTGTCGTAGGAGCGGCGCCACAGCATGAACTGCTCCTCGCCGAACTCGGCGAGGGTCTGGGCCTTGTCCTTGCCCTGGAGGGCGCCGTAGTGGCGCTCGTTGAGGCGCCAGGAGCGGTTGACCGGGATCCAGAGGCGGTCCGCGGACTCCAGCGCGAGCTGCGCCGTGCGGATGGCGCGCTTCTGGAGGGAGGTGTGGACCACGTCAGGGAGCAGGCCGGCGTCCTTCAGCAGCTCGCCGCCGCGCGTCGCCTCCTTCTCGCCCTTCGGGGTGAGGTTGACGTCCACCCAGCCGGTGAACAGGTTCTTCTCGTTCCACTCGCTCTCGCCGTGGCGGAGGAGG
Organism: Streptomyces sp. CRN 30; assembly: GCF_034105845.1. Taxonomy (NCBI): domain Bacteria; kingdom Bacillati; phylum Actinomycetota; class Actinomycetes; order Kitasatosporales; family Streptomycetaceae; genus Streptomyces; species Streptomyces sp. CRN 30. The sequence continues at coordinate 11,985 of NZ_JAVRHI010000304.1, forward strand.
ATCAGCTTGTACGGTGCGTCGGCCATGGGTCCGAGCGTAATCGAACCCGCCCGGGTGTTAATCCGGTGGCTGTCGCGGTGAGAGCTGCGTAAGGTTCCTTCGCGGTTGAAGGTACTTACATTCGCTTACGGGGGAACCATGCCGGTCGCCGGTCCGATACGTGCCGTGCGGGAGTCCGTCTCCGGGCTGCCCAGCGCCTTCTGGTGGCTGTGGACCAGCACGCTCGTCAACCGGCTCGGCGCCTTCGTCGCCACCTTCATGGCGCTGTACCTGACCCTGGAACGCGGGTACTCCGCCTCCTACGCCGGGCTTGTCGCCGCCCTGCACGGGCTCGGCGGTGTCGTCTCCTCGCTCGCGGGCGGTGTCATGGCCGACCGGCTGGGGCGGCGGCCCACGCTGCTCGTCGCGCAGGTCTCGACCGCCGCCTCCGTCGCGCTGCTCGGGTTCATGACCGACCCGGTGGCCATCGCGGGCGTCGCCTTCCTGGTGGGCATGGCCTCCAACGCCTCGCGGCCCGCCGTGCAGGCGATGATGGCGGACATCGTGCGGCCCGAGGACAGGGTGCGCGCCTTCTCCCTGAACTACTGGGCGATCAACCTCGGCTTCGCCGTCTCGTCCGCCGGCGCCGGGTTCATCGCCGAGTACAGCTATCTCGCCGGGTTCCTCATCGAGGCCGGCATGACGCTCGTCTGCGCGGTCGTCGTCTTCGTGAAGCTCCCCGAGTCCCGTCCGACGGAGAAGGAGACCGCCGGCGGTGACGTGCCCGTCTCGCTCAGGACCGTACTGCGCGACGGGCGGTTCATGAGCGTCGTAGGACTGTCGTTCCTGGTGGCGCTCGTCTTCCAGCAGGGGTTCGTGGGGCTGCCGGTGGCGATGGGGCAGGCCGGGTTCTCCGCAGCCGACTACGGCATGGCCATCGCCGTCAACGGCGTGCTCATCGTGGTCCTCCAGATCCCGGTGACCCGGTTCATCGAGCACCGCGACCCCCGGTGGCTGCTGGCCGTGTCCTCGCTGCTCGCCGGGTACGGCTTCGGGCTCACCGCCTTCGCCGGGTCGGTCGGCGTCTTCGTCCTGACGGTCTGCGTGTGGACGCTGGCCGAGATCGTCAACGCGCCGACCCAGACGGGACTGGTCGTACGGCTCTCGCCCGTGCGGGGACGCGGCCGGTACCAGGGCATGTACTCCCTGTCCTGGGCCGTCGCCTCGCTGGTCGCCCCGCTGATGGCCGGCGCCGTCATCGACCGCTGGGGCGCCGGGTTGCTGTGGGGCATGTGCGCCGTCGTCGGCACGGTGGCCGGCCTCGGGTACATGGCGCTGATGCGGCGCCTGCCGGGTGGCGGCGAGGAGACGGCCGTCGTCGCGGACCGCCCCGTCACCGCCGCCGCCGCACCGGAAGAGGCCAGGACACCCTGAACCTCACGGGTGCATCCGCGCCCCCTTGAACACCTTGTCCACCGCGTTCTTCGGGCCGTACACCGCGAGCCCCACCAGGTCCAGGTCGGCGGTGGGCACGGCCCGCACCGCCGCGCGGTTGTCGCGGTCGTTGCCCGTGGTGAAGAGGTCGGCGGTGAACACCGACCGGGTCAGGGAGCGTGAGAGCACGCGCGCGTGGGCCGTGGTGAGCAGTTCCTTGGTGGACTCGAAGACCAGCACCGGCTGGCGGAACATCGGCAGGTACGGGACGCCGTCCGCGTCCTCGTACGGCTCGCCGATCACCTCGGGCACCTGGGTGCCGACGCCGCTGACCAGGAACGCGGTCACGTTGAGGCGCTGCCAGGTCTCCAGGTCCTCGCGCAGCAGGACGGCGATCTTGGTGTCGAAGCGGATGGGCTCTTCCTCGTTCATGGAATGAGACTGCCGGTCGCCGCGCCGGGCGGTCTTGTACGTTTTTTGCATGGCCGCAGGAGGGAAAGCGGGCGCCGGGAGCGCCGTCTCCGCGTGGCGCCCGCCGATACCGGGCGTCGTGGAGGTCTTCCACGCGCACTTCACCGAGTACGCCTATCCCATGCACGTGCACGAGGCGTGGACGCTGCTGATCGTGGACGACGGCGCCGTACGGTACGACCTCGACCGGCACGAGCACGGCACCCCGCACGACACGGTCTCCCTGCTGCCGCCCCACGTACCCCACAACGGCTCGCCCGCCACCCCGGGCGGCTTCCGCAAGCGGGTGCTGTACCTCGACGGCTCCCGGCTGGGCGACGACCTGATCGGACCCGCCGTGGACCGGCCCGACCTGCGGGACCCGGTGCTGCGGCGGCGGGTGGGGCAGTTGCACGGCGCCCTGGTGCGGCGCGGTGAGGAGCTGGAGGCGGAGAGCCGGCTGACGCTGATCGGGGAGCGGCTGCGCACCCATCTGCGGCCCGGCGAGGCCCGGCCGGCCCGCCGGGACCCCGCGCTCGCCCGGCGGCTGCGCGAGCTGCTCGACGAGCGCCTCGTCCAGGGGCTCACCCTGGACGAGGCGACCGCGCTGCTCCCGGCCCACCCCGCGCACCTGGTACGGGCCTTCAGCGGCGCCTACGGCATCGCGCCGCACCAGTACCTGATGTCCCGCCGGGTGGACCGGGCCCGGCGGCTGCTGCTCGCGGGGCGCCGGCCGGCCGACGTGGCCGCCGCGACCGGTTTCTGCGACCAGGCCCATCTGACCCGGCACTTCAAGAGGCTGGTCGGGGTCACGCCCGGCCGCTACCGGGCGGGTACGACGCTCACTTGACGTCCACGTAGTCCCCGGCGGCGGTCGCGCCGCCCGTGGTGGCCGTCTCGCCGAAGGTCCAGCGCCAGTAGCCGTCGACGGACGCCTTGACGGTCGTCTTCAGCGCGCCGGAGGAGTTCGCGCGGACGGTCTTCACCGTGGAGTACGTGCTCGTGCCGGCCTTGCGGAACTGGAGCTTGGCCAGCTTGCTGCCGTAGGCGGCGTACTTGTGCTTGACCCAGTCGGCGCGGGTGGCCTTGCCGGTGACGGTGAGGGTCTTGCCCTTCTTCACCGGTTCCGGGGAGGCGTTGACGGTGACCTTGGCGGCGCGCTTGACGGCGACGCTGCCCTTGCCGGTCAGGTACTCCTCGGACTTCACCTGGCCGCTCTTGGTCCACAGCATCGCGTGGAAGGCGAGCTTCCAGGTGGTCGCGTCGCTGTTGGAGTCGAGGCGGTGAGGCGGGTCGATGTAGAGGGTGCCCTCGCAGTCCGCCGCGTGGGTTCCGGAGTCATAGCAGGTGTAGCTGCCCGGGTAGATGCCGCCGGAGTCGGCGCCCTTGGCGGCACTGGTGCCGTGGTACAGGAACGGGTCGAAGTCCACGGTGCTCTGGGTGTACCCCGAGGGCCACGAGACATGGAAGCTGATCGTCGGTTCCACCTCGGCGGTGGTGCCCACCACGATGGGCTTGCCCTTGTTCAGGACCACCTTCGACACCGCTATGCCGGTGTCGGCGGCCTCCGCGGCCGGGGCGGTGAACGCCGCGAGGGCGAGCGCCCCCACGAGCGCCGCGGCCACGGTGCCGATTCTGCCTGTGCTCATGCACGGCCTCTCACTGGTAGGGAGTGAAATCGCCGCACCTTAACAGGCAGGTCAGACAGGGTCCTTGCTGGTGTCCTCAGCGTTGTCGTCGCCGGTCGGGCGGTGGATGAGCGGCATGAACGCCTGCAGGTTCCGGGTCGACTCGCCGCGCGCGACGCGCCACTCGTACTCCTTGCGGATCGCGCTCGCGAACCCCAGCTCCAGCAGGGTGTTGAAGGCGCCGTCCGCGGCCTCGAGGACCTGGCCGAGGATGCGGTCGACCGTGTCGGGGGTGACGGCGGCCAGCGGCAGCCGGGCGGTGACGTACACGTCGCCGAGCCGGTCGACGGCGTAACTCACTCCGTACAGCTTGAGGTTGCGTTCCAGGAGCCAGCGGTGGACGCCCGCCTCGTTCTCGTCGGGGTGGCGGACGACGAAGGCGTTGAGGGAGAGGGAGTGCCGGCCGACGACGAGGGAGACGGTCGTGGAGAGCTTGTGGGTGCCGGGGAGCTTCACGACGTAACTGCCGGGCCCGGGGCTCTCCCACTCCACCTCGGCGTCCTTCAGTGCCTCCTCGACGACCTGTGCCGCCGTCTTCGCGTCAGCCATGGTGGGAGGGTACGCGACGGCGGTGGGACTGCATCGCGGCCGTGTAGACGTCGGCCGTGGCGGCGGCGGAGGTGTCCCAGCCGAAGGACCGCGCGTGCCGGGCGGCGGCGTCGCCCATCCGGGACGTCAGGCCGGGGTTGTCGGCGAAGTCGCGCAGTACGCGCGCGTAGCCTTCGGGTTCGTGGCCGGGCACCAGGAAGCCGGTCTCGCCGTCGCGGACCGCGACCGGGAGGCCGCCGACCGCGGCGGCGAGCACCGGGGTGCCGGCCGCCTGCGCCTCTATGGCGACCAGGCCGAAGGACTCGCTGTAGGAGGGCATGACCAGCACCGACGCGGCCCGGAACCAGTCGGCGAGCTGCTCCTGCCCGACGGGCGGCCGGAACCGTACGACGTCGGCGATGCCGAGCCGCGCGGCGAGCTTCTGCAGCCCTTCGGGTTTGGCGAGGCCGCTGCCGCTGGGGCCGCCGACGACGGGCACGACGATGCGGGAGCGCAGCTCGGGGCGCTCGGCGAGGAGGACGGCCACGGCGCGCAGGAGGACGTCCGGGGCCTTCAGGGGCTGTATGCGGCCCGCGAAGAGCGGGATCAGCGCGTCCTGCGGCAGCCCGAGGCGGGCCCGCGCGGCGGCGCGGCCGTCGGCCGGGCGGAACCGGTCGAGGTTGACGCCGGGGTGGACGACGGCCACGCGCGCGGGATCGGCGGCGTAGTGCCGGACCAGTTCACCGGCCTCCTCCTCCGTGTTGGCGATCAGCCGGTCGGAGGCGGTGACGATCTGGGTCTCGCCGATGACGCGGGCGGCGGGTTCGGGGGTGTCGCCGTCGGCCAGGCTGGCGTTCTTGACCTTGGCCATGGTGTGCATGGCGTGCACGAGGGGGGCGCCCCAGCGCTGGGCGGCGAGCCAGCCGACGTGGCCGGAGAGCCAGTAGTGCGAGTGGACGAGGTCGTAGTAGCCGGGGCGGTGGCCGGCCCACGCCTGCATCACGCCGTGGGTGAAGGCGCAGAGCTGGGCGGGGAGGTCTTCCTTGGCGAGGCCCTCGTAGGGGCCGGCGTCGACGTGCCGGACGAGGACGCCGGGGGCCAGTTCCACGGTCGGCGCCAGGGCGGCGGTGGTCGCCCTGGTGAAGATCTCGACCTCGATGTTGATCGCGGCGAGCCGCTGGGCCAGCTCCACGATGTAGACGTTCATGCCGCCGGCGTCTCCGGTGCCGGGCTGGTGCAGCGGCGAGGTGTGCACGGAGAGCATGGCGACGCGGCGGGGCCTGCGGTGCATCCGCAGCCGCGCCGGGGACGCCGGGGAGCGGCGCCCGAGCCTGCCGGCGTACTGGCTCACGTGGCGTTCCTCCTCGCTGCGCGCAGCCTGACGGAGGGCAGCGGCCGCCCTCCACGGGAGTGCAACGCGGGAGCGCTGTGCCTCATTCCGGTTTCGCCGCCTTTGCTGAATCATTACCGCCGGTCGCTCAACCGTTCGATGCACGGCTGCGTGCACGTCGCGGGAACGTCGCGCGCTCGGCCGTACGTCTTGTACCGAGTGCCCCGGGATGCGCCGGTCAGCGGTCCCGGAATCCTCCGGTCCGGCCGGGCCGCATACCCTCGTGTCCATGCCGACCCGCGCCTCGACCCGCCCGCAGGGCACCGTCACGCGCGGGACGACCAATCCGAACCGGCTGCGGCGCATGGACCGCTGGATCGCGGCCCACCACGGTGCCGAGCTGCGGCGGGCCGCTGACCCGGTCGCCGTCGACCTCGGCTACGGGGCGGCGCCCTGGACCGCGGTGGAGCTGCTGCGCCGGCTGCGGGAGGCGGCGCCACGCGCGCGTGTCGTCGGCATCGAGATCGACCCGGCGCGGGTCGCGGCGGCCGAGCCGTACGCGCGCGAGGGTCTCGTCTTCCGGCACGGCGGCTTCGAGGTGCCGCTGGCCGGGCGCCCGCTGCTGATCCGCGCGGCGAACGTGCTGCGCCAGTACGACGAGGCCGAGGTCGCCGGCGTCTGGCGGCGGCTGTGCGCGCGGCTGGCACCGGCGACGGAGCACTCCCGGGGTGGCCTGCTGGTCGAGGGCACCTGCGACGAGATCGGCCGGCGGCACGTCTGGGTGGCGCTGGGCCCCGAGGGACCGCGCACCGTCACCCTCGCGACCCGGCTGGGCTCCCTCGACCGCCCCTCCGACCTCGCCGAGCGGCTGCCGAAGGCGCTCATCCACCGCAACGTCCCCGGCGAGCCGGTCCACGCCTTCCTTCGCGACTTCGACCGCGCCTGGGCCGCCGCCGCGCCGTACGCCTCCTACGGTGCCCGCCAGCGCTGGATGCGCGCGGTACGGGACCTCACCGCCGACTGGCCGGTGACGGACGGGCCCGCGCGGTGGCGGCAGGGCGAGGTGACGGTGGAGTGGGCCGCCCTGGCCCCGCGCACCTGAGGCCCTTCAGTACCTGACGTCCCTCCCCACCTGACGTCCCTACGCACCTGACGCCCCTCCGCACCTGACGTCCCTCCGCCCTCGACGGCCCCTGTCGCTTCGCCGACCGGCATGGCACGATCCCCTGGGAACGCAAGTTACTGGCGGTTAACCGGGGGGCAGAGGTATGGCAGCGGGCAGGCGGGGACCGGGCAAGCGGGGTCTGATCACCACGGCCGTCGTCGTGGCCGGCGCGGTCACGGCGCTGGCGGCACCGGGCACGGCGTTCGCGGCCCCCTCCTCCCCCACCCCCGCCCCGACGGCCACCGCCACCGGCACCGCCGCGGACACCGACGGCGCCGCCGCGACCGACGACGACCTCGAAGCCGTACGCGAGGAGCTCGACCTCCTCTACCGCGAGGCCGCGGCCGCCACCGACGCCTACAACGCGGCCGAGGAGAAGGCCGAGCAGCAGTCCGCCGAGGTCGCCGAGCTGGCCGAGCGGATCGCCGCCGTCCGGGAGAAGCTGACGGAACTCCAGGCGCGCGCCGCCGCCGCGGCCCGCGCGCAGTACCGCTCCGGCGGGCTGCCCGACGAGGCCAGGCTGATACTGAGCGACGACCCGGAGGAGTTCCTCGACAACACGGGCCGGGTGCTCCAGGGCGAGCGCGCCGTCAAGGCCCTGATCACCGAGACGAAGCGCGCGCAGACGGCGCTGAAGACGTACGCCGCCGACGCCGCCGCCCAGTGGAAGAAGCTGGAGGCCAACCGCAGGGCGAAGGCCGACGCGCGGCAGACGGTCGAGGAGCGGGTGAAGGCGGCCGAGAAGCTGGAGTCGGAGCTGGCGCAGGAGGAGAAGGAGCGCCTCGCCCGGCTGGAGCGCGAGGCCGAGGAGCGGGCGCAGAACGCCTGGCTCGACTCCGGCGCGCTGAAAAAGGCGGGGAAGGCCGGAAAGGCGGGGAAGGCCACCGAGCTGGGCGAGAAGGCGGTCGAGTACGCCACGGCGCAGGTCGGCAAGCCGTACGTGTGGGGCGCCGAGGGTCCGAAGGCGTTCGACTGCTCGGGGCTGACCTCGCGGGCCTGGGCCGCCGCCGGACAGGGCATCCCGCGCACCTCGCAGCAGCAGTGGCGGCAGCTGGAGCGCGTCGCCACCGAGGACATGCTCCCCGGCGACCTGATCATCTACTTCGAGGACGCCAGCCACGTCGGGATGTACGTCGGTGACGGCAAGGTCGTGCACGCGCCCCGCCCGGGACGCTCCGTGACGATCACCGGGGCGGGCACGATGCCGATCCTCGGGGTGGTCCGCCCCGAGGCGTGATCCCCCATCCCTCTGTCCGAGTCCGACGCCGGAATCCCCCTGACCGACGCCGGCATCCGCGTGACCCGCGCCACGTGACCGACCCCACGCGCGGGTCTCGAAGGCCCCCTAACACCACGTGACCTTTGTCATTCCGGGGCCCCCGCACCGCTGTCCAACTGCGGCGGGAATCGCGGCATATGACAGTGGCCGTTGGCGTGACGGCGTGCCGCGCGCCATTCCGCCGGGCGCCGCCGACCCGCTATGGTCACCCGTCGGTGGGTCGAGGTCCCTCGCCCCGCCATGCCCTCGGGGGGAGGGAAGGAACCCAGGACGATGCCCGTACCCGTACCGCGGCAGAGAGCGATCCCGGCCGTGGAGAGTGGTCAGGCGCAGGCCGCGTCCCCTGGCGGCGGCCCCTCCGTCGAACAGGTCCCGCAGGCCGCGCCGCGCGAGGACGCCCCGGCACCCGCGCCCGCGCCCGAGACCGCCCCGCACACCCACCTCACCCTGCTGCTCATCGAGGACGACCCGGGCGGCTCCCCGATCGTGCCCGACCTGCTCGACCAGTCCGGCAGGCCGATCCGGGTCCGTACCGCCCGCAACCTCACCGAGGCCGAGCGGCTGCTGACCGACGACGTCCACTGCATCCTGCTGGACCTCGCCCTGCCCTCCCCCGGCCGGGCGGCCGGCACCGACGACGAGCTGTCGGTGCTCAAGCACGTACTGGAGCTGGCGCCCCGGCACGCCGTGCTCGCGCTCACCGCGTCGACCGACGCCGAGCGCGGCGCGGAGGCCGTGGCGGTCGGCGCGCAGGACTACCTCTTCCGCGAGGAGCTGGACAACCGCCTGCTGAGCCGGGCGATCCGCTACGCCGTCGAGCGCAAGCGGTCCGACTCGGCCGAGCGGCGACTGGCCGAGGGCCGGCTGCGCGCGCAGGAGAACGCCCGCCTGGAGCGCGGCCTGCTGCCGACGCCGCTCCTCGACGGCTCCTCACTGCGCTTCGCCGCCCGCTACCGCCCCGGCCGCTCCCGGGCCCTGCTCGGCGGTGACTTCTACGACGTCGTGCGCACCCCCGACGGCACCGTGCACGCCATGATCGGCGACGTCTGCGGCCACGGCCCGGACGAGGCCGCGCTCGGCGTGGAGCTGCGGATCGCGTGGCGCGCGCTGACGCTGGCCGGGCTCAGCGGTGATCAGCTGCTGGGCACGTTGCAGGAGGTGCTGGAGCACGAGCGCGCGGACGACGAGATCTTCGCGACGCTGTGCACGGTGGACATCGCGCCGCACGGCCGCGGCGCGGGCCTGTGCCTGGCCGGTCATCCGGCGCCGCTGGTCTTCGGCCCCGGCGTGCCCGCGCGGCTGCTGCCGTACGACGACAACGGCCCGGCGCTCGGGCTGCTGCCGGGCGCGCGGTGGCCGCGCCGGCAGGTGGAGCTGGGGCCCGAGTGGAGCCTGATGCTCTACACCGACGGTCTGATCGAGGGGCACACCGGCCGGGGCCGGGAGCGGCTCGGCCAGGACGGGATGGTGGAGCTGGTGCGCCGCAAGCTCTCCGACGGGCTGAGCGGCGAGGGACTGCTGCGGGCGGCCGTCAACGAGGTGCGGGAGCTGAACGGCGGCGAACTGGCCGACGACGTGGCGGTGGTCCTGCTGGACCGCGCCCGGGAGTCGTGAACGGGCCTGTTCCCGGCCCGCGGGGCCGCCCGTGACCGGATGCCCTGGGCTGGATGCCCTGGGCCCGCATGCCGTGGTCTTGGATGCCCTGGGCCCGGATGGACCGGATGGACCGGATGGACCGGGCCCGGCGGGGTGCTCGCCTCCGGAGCGGTCTCAGCGGCCGCCGTTGTACGGGCCGTACGGGCCGTCGCTGCTGGAGCCGCGGCGGGTGCTGCGGCCCCCGCCCGGCAGGCCGCGCAGCGCGGGGCGTACGTCGACCATGTACACGATGGTCGCGATGAGGCCGATGATCGGCAGGAACGACAGGATGTTGAAGATCAGGTTCACCACGAAGGCGAGCCCGAGGACGATCAGCCAGAACGGCTTGGTCTTCTTGTCCGCCGCGCGATAGGCGTCCTCGCGGCGCGTGGCGGCGTCGACCAACGCGAAGCCGCTGAAAACGATCAGGGCGATGCTCAGCAGCCACATGAAGCCGGCGAATCCCTGCATCAGCACAACGTCCACCACCAGACTCGGGTCGTCCCTACGCCGTCACCGTACCCGGAGAACGGACCGGACACCCCAGAGGTGCCCGGTCCGTCCCATCCGGTCCTTCGCTCACCGCGTCACTTGCCCGAAGGCGACTTCTTCGCGGTGGAGGCGGTGGCGGTCTTCTTCGCCGGGGCCTTGCGGGCGGCCGGCGTCTTCTTCGCCCCGGGCGCGGAGGAGGCGGCCGTGGCGGGCTTCTCCTCCTCGACGGTGACCGGCTCGGCCTTGGGCTCGACCGCGACGGCCAGCTCCTCGACCTCCTCGGCGACGTCCTCGATGCCCTCGGCGGCCTGGCCGCGCCAGACACGCACGGTCTGCTCGCCGTGCTCGGCGACCTTCTCGTACGCCTCGCGGGCCTTCACGGCGTACTCGGCGGCGACGCCGACCCCGCGCAGCGCGAAGTCCTGGGCGCTCTCGCCGAGCTTCCTGAGGTCGGTGTCGAAGGTGCCGATGATCTCGTTGACCTTGGTCTGCAGCGTCCCCTGCGTCTCCTTGACGCGGGCGGTCGCCTTCTCCTGCACGGCCTTGGGGTCGGTGTTGCGCACGGCGTCGATGCGGGCCGGCGCCTCGGCGCGCAGTTGGTCCACCAGGACGGGCACCTTCTTCGCCTGCTGCCACGCCAGGTCGGCGGTGCCGGCGGCGAAGTAGAGCGGCGTGGGGTCGCTGAGGGTCTTGCGCAGGTCGTCGGTGATGGCCATGGTGACGGTCCTCCCGGAACGCTGTGGAATGAGGGTGGGTTGGTGCTTCCGCGCTGGGCCGGCCGGCCGGAGGCCGCTTCTCCTCACCCGGCCGTCCGTCGCGGTGCGACGTCGTCGTCGGGGGCGGCATCGCCCGGGGAGACCTTCCGCTCCGCCGCCGCGCGCACGTCCGCGGCGTCGGCCGTACCGGACACGTCCAACACGGCCTGCGTGTCCTGCGTGTCCTGCGACCCCGGCGCGTCGGCCGGGTAGCCGTTCTCCTTGCGGAAGGACTCGTAGATCTGGAGCAGTACCTGCTTCTGCCGTTCGGTGAGCGTGGGGTCCGCGAGGAGGACGGCACGCGTCTCCACCTCGTCGCGGTCCCGCTCGGCGTCGAGGATGCCGGCCCGCACGTACAGCGTCTCGGCGGAGATGCGCAGCGCCTTGGCGACCTGCTGGAGCACCTCCGCGCTCGGCTTGCGCAGCCCGCGCTCGATCTGGCTCAGGTACGGGTTCGACACTCCCGCCGCGTCGGCGAGCTGCCGCAGCGACAGCTGCGCGTTGCGCCGCTGCTCGCGCAGGTACTCACCGAGGTTGCCGACGTTGAGCGATGCCATGTCTCCACGATGCACGACTTTGCTAACTCTTGCAAGCACGCTGCTTGCAAGAGTGTTTCACCGCGTCGCGGCCCGAGGGGTGGCGTTGCGCGGCTAATGGCATTAGCCTCATGGCTATGAACATTAACGAGGCGCGATCGACGGGTACGGGAACGACCATGACCCTCCGGGTCGAGGGCGGCACGCTGGCGTACGAGGTGGCGGGCGACGGCCCGCTCGTCGTCCTCGTGCACGGCATCGGCAACAGCCGGGCCGCCTTCCGGGAGACGGGCGACCGCCTCGTGACGGCCGGGTACCGGGTCGCCGCGATGGATCTGCGCGGCCACGGCGAGTCCAGCGCCGACTGGCCGTCGTACACGCGCGGCGACACGGCGGACGACGTCCTCGCCCTGATCCGGCACCTGGGCGGGCCCGCCGTCGTCGTCGGCCACTCCTTCGGCGGCGGCGCCGCCACCATCGCCGCGGCCCGCGCGCCCGAACTGGTCGACGCGGTGGTCGAGATCGGGCCGTTCACCCGCAACCAGAAGATCGACGTGCGGGCGCTGGTGAGCGACGCCCGGCACCGCAAGGGCATGCTCCTGCTGATGGGCGCCGGTCTGCTGCGCAGCCTCGGCCTGTGGAAGCGGTACCTGGACCACGCCTACCCGGGCACCAAGCCCGCGGGGTACGCCGCGCACGTCGCGGCAGTGGAGGCGGACCTGCGCCGGCCCGGCCGGATGGCCGCCTTCGCCCGCACCGGCATGGCGGCGCCGGGCGACGCCGACGCGCGGCTCGCCGACGTACGGCAGCCCGTTCTGGTCATCATGGGCACGCTCGACCCGGACTGGCCGGACCCGGCCGCAGAGGGGGCGGCCATCCTCGCGCGCCTGCCCGAGGGGGTCGGACGCCTGGAACTGGTCGAGGGCGCGGGGCACTACGCGCACGCGCAGTTCCCGGACGCGGTGGCCGGACTGATCACGGACTTCCTGGGCACGCCCGAGAACACGAACGGCGACTCCGAGGCCGGCACGCACGGTTCCGAGGCCGAGGCCGGCACGCACGGTTCCGAGGCCGGAGGTGCCCGTGGCTAGGGCCGCCCTCTCCCCGGCCGCCGTCGTGGACACGGCGATGGAGATCATCGACGAGCGCGGTCCCGAGTCCCTCACCCTGGCCGCGGTGGCCGGCCGGGCCGGGGTCGCCACTCCCTCCCTCTACAAACACGTACGCAGCCTCGCCGACCTGCGCGGACTGGTCTCGGCCCGGGTCGCCGAGGAACTCGCCGAGCGGTCCGGCCGGGCCGTGCTCGGCCGCTCCGCCGACGAGGCGACCCGCGCGTTCATGACGGCCTGGCGGGAGTACGTACAGCAGCACCCGGCCCGCTACCGGGCCCTCATCCAGCGCCCGGAGCCGCACACCGCCGAGCCCGCCGAACGGCTGCTCGGCGTCATCACCGCCACGCTGCGCGCCTACGGCCTCAAGGACTCGGACGCGATCCACGCCGCCCGGTGCCTGCGCGCCGCCGTCCACGGCTTCGCCGTACTGGAGGCCGAGGGCGGCTTCGGCCTCCCGGAGAAGCTGGACGACAGCTACGACCTGCTGATCCGCATGATCGCGTCGGGACTCGGCACACCGCGATGACCATCGGCCGGCTCGTGCGTACCGCGCGCAGGCCCGTACGCCGTCAGCCGGCCCGCACCTGGCCCACGAACGCCGTGACCTGGTCCATCGTCCGCTGGATCTTCTCCTCCAGGGTCAGCGACTCGTGCAGCCGCGCGCCGGGCCCCGCGCTGCGCAGCCCTCGGACGTACAGCGAGCAGGCGAGGTCGGTGCAGAGGTAGACGCCCACCGAGTTGCCCTGCTGTCCGGCCTTGCCCGCCTTGGGGGCGACCATCAGGGAGACGCCGCCGGTGTGGGTGGTCAGGCATACCGAGCACATGCTGCTGCGGGCCCGTCCCGGCATCGCGGCGGGCGAGCGCAGGGCGACACCCGCGAGTCCGTCGTCCAGCGGCGCCACGAGGTAGGCGCGGTCGGGTGCCTGCGGGTCGCGCCAGCCCAGGAAGTCCAGGTCGGTCCAGGGCCGTTCGGCCAGGTCGCGCGGGACGTGGAGTCGCTTGGCCTCACCCTTGGTGCGGTTGACGAACGCGGCGCGGATCTCGGGTTCGGTCAGAGGTTCCATGCCGTCGACGGTAGTACAGCCGACGATTTTTGCCTAAAGGTTTTAGGCAGCCGCATACTGCTTTAGGTAAGCGACAGATGGCTGGGCCGAGGAGAGATCGTCATGGCACGGGCGGGACTGACCAGGGAGCGGCTGCTCCGCGCGGGTGCCGAGCTGGCCGACGAGACCGGGTTCGACCAGGTGACCGTCTCGGCGCTGGCCAGACGGTTCGACGTGAAGGTGGCGAGCCTCTACTCGCACGTCCGCAACTCCCAGGACCTGCGGACCGGCATCGCCCTGCTCGCGCTGGAGGAGATGGCCGACCGGGCCGCCGACGCGGTCGCGGGCCGGGCCGGCAAGGAGGCGCTGACCGCTCTGGCCGACGTCTACCGCGACTACGCCCGGGAGCACCCCGGCCGCTTCGCCGCGGCGCAGCTCCGGCTCGACCCGGAGACCGCCGCCACGAGCGCGGGCGTACGGCAGTCCCGGATGACGCGGGCGCTGCTGCGCGGCTACGACCTCCCCGAGGCGGACCGGACCCACGCCGTGCGGCTGCTCGGCAGCGTCTTCTACGGCTACGTCACCATGGAAATCGGCGGCAGCTTCAGCCACAGCGGCCCCGGCCCCGAGGAGTCCTGGCCGCGCGTCCTCGACGCCCTCGACGCGCTGCTGCGCAACTGGCCCGGACAGCCCGCTCCCTGACCGGCACCGGACCCCGCCCTCTTACCGGCGCCGGTCCCCGCCCTCTTACCGGCGCCAGCCCCCGCCCCTGACCTGCGACGGACCTCGCCCCGATCCCTCGACCGGCCCCGACCGACAGGCCCCTCCCATGCGCACCGAGCACGACGCCCAGATCACCACATCCCTCACCACATCCCACACCACCCCCTTCACCACATCCCTCACCGCACCCCCCGCCGCCGCCCTCGTGCGCGGCGCGCTCGACCTGGAGCGCACCGGCCGCGGTCTGCTGCCGCACCGGCTGCCCGCCCGTGCCCGCGCCCAGTGCGCCGACCCGCAGCTCGCGCAGGCCGAGAGCCAGCCCTCCGGCGTACGGCTGGCCTTCCGCACCCGGGCGACCACCGTGGAGCTGGAGACGCTGCCCACCAAGCGTGTCCACCCCGGCGCCCCGCCCCGCCCGGACGGCGTCTACGACCTCCTGGTCGACGGCGTCCCGCACGGCGAGGCGACCGCCGCCGGCGGCGACACCCTCACCGTGGACCTGGCGACCGGGGCCGCCGAGCACCACCCCGGCGAACCGGCCGTCCTGCGCTTCACGGGCCTGCCGGACCGGGAGAAGGACGTCGAGATCTGGCTGCCGCACAACGAGACGACCGAGCTGGTCGCGCTGCGCACCGACGCGGCCGTGGCTCCCGTGGCGGACCGGGGCCGCAAGGTGTGGCTGCACCACGGCAGTTCGATCAGCCACGGCTCGAACGCGGTACGGCCCACCGGCGTCTGGCCGGTCCGCGCCGCCCTGCTGGCCGGTGCCGAGCTGGTCAACCTGGGCCTGGCGGGCAGCGCGCTGCTCGACCCGTTCACCGCCCGCGCGATGCGGGACACCCCCGCCGACCTGATCAGCGTCAAGATCGGCATCAACCTCGTCAACGCCGATCTGATGCGGCTGCGCGCCTTCGGCCCGGCGGTGCACGGTTTCCTCGACACGGTCCGCGAGGGCCATCCCACCGCGCCGCTGCTGGTGGTCTCCCCGCTGTACTGCCCGATCCACGAGGAGACCCCCGGCCCGGCCGCCTTCGACCTGTCCGGTCTCGCCGAAGGCCGCCTGGGCTTCAAGGCCACCGGCGACCCGGCCGAGGTCGCCGCCGGGAAGCTCACCCTCACCGTGATCCGCGAGGAACTCGCCCGCATCGTGCGGGAGCGCCGGGCCGACGACCCGAACCTCCACCACCTGGACGGCCGTTCGCTGTACGGCGCGGACGACCACGCCGAACTCCCGCTGCCCGACGGGCTGCACCCGGACGCCGCCACGCACCTGCGCGTCGGCGACCGCTTCGCCGCCCTCGCCTTCGCCCAGGACGGCCCGTTCGGCCCACTCGGCCCGTCCGGCCCGCGCACCCGCTGAGTACCCACCTTTTTGTGGGTACTTGGCAGCGCGCCCACGGCTGACCGACCCTGGTGGAGGAGCGGCCGGAAGGGTCCGTTCAGGAGGCCGGGACCGACCCGGTGAGCCGCTCCAGGCGACGGTGCCCCCAGTCGGAGAGGGGCGCCAGCGCCTCGGCGAGGTCACGGCCGAACGCGGTGAGGGAGTACTCGGTCCTCAGCGGCAGTACGTCGTGGACCTCCCGGTGGACCAGTCCGTCCGCCGCCATCTCGCGCAGCGCCTCGGTCAGCACCTTCTCGCTGAGGCCCGGCAGCGCGCGGCGCAGTTCCGCCGGCCGCCGCGGGCCGCTCTCCAGCAGCCAGAGCAGCGCGGTCTTCCACTTGCCGTCGATCACGGCGATCGCGGCGGTCACTCCGCAGACGTCCGTGTCCTGACGTCGTCGCGTCATCCCGTACCCCATTCGTCACTGAATGTCCCGTTGAGGAGTTCAACCATGCCCTCGCACGCCAACCAAGCCGGCCGCCCCGGCCATCCCGGCCGTCCCGGCCACCCCGACCCTTCCGTCACCGTGCTGGGCCTGGGGCCGATGGGCCGCGCCCTGGCCGGGGCGTTCCTGGCCGCGGGCGTACGCACCACGGTCTGGAACCGTACGCCGGGCCGCGACGGCGAACTCGTCGCGCGGGGTGCCGTGTCCGCGCCCTCCGCCGCCGAGGCGGTCGCCGCGAGCGGCCTGACCGTGGTCTGCGTCGTCGACTACGACGCGGCGGACGCGATCCTGCGCCGGGCGGAGGTCGCCACCGCGCTCAAGGGGCGCACGGTGGTGAACCTGTCCGCCGACGTACCGGACCGCGCCCGGGAGAGCGCCGAGTGGGCCGCCGGGCACGGTGTCCGCTACCTGGACGGCGCGATCATGACGCCGACCCCCACCATCGGGACGCCCGCCGCGGTGTTCCTGCACAGCGGCCCCGCCGCCCTGTACGAGGAGCACCGGCCGGTCCTCGACGCGCTCGGCGGCACGCACACCCACCTCGGCGAGGAGGTCGGCCGGGCGGCGGCGTACGACATCGCGCTGCTCGACATCTTCTGGACGGCGATGGCCGGGTACGCGCACGCCCTCGCGGTGGCCCGCGCGGAGGGCATCGGCGCGCGGGAGCTGGCGCCGTTCGCGCGGGGCATCGGCGCGATCCTGCCGGGCCAGTTCGAGGAGACGGCCCGGGAGGCGGACGCGGGCACGTTCTCCGGCGAGGGCAACCCGCTCACCTCGGCGGTGTCGACGATGGAGCACGTCGTACGGGTCTCCGAGGCGCACGGCATCGACGCGGGCGTGATGCGCGCCGCCGAGGGCATGGCCCGCCGCACCGTCGGCCTCGGCCACGGCACGGACGGTTTCGTGCGGATCGCCGAGGTACTGGGCCGGACGGGGGCCCGAGGGCGCTAGAACGCCGGCTCCCGGGCGCCTCAGACCGGCAGGCCCCGGCAGGGTCCTCCTTGGTGTCGAAGTACCGGGGGAGCCGGACGGCCGAGGCTTCGCAGGCCGGCGGGCGGGGTCCGCTACCGGCGTCAGCAGGCGGAGGCCGGACCGTACACGACGACGGGGCGCCGCAGACCGTTGAAGGTCGACCGGACGGAGAGTGCCAGGACGAGCAGGCACCGCGCCCGCGCCGTCCCGGTCAGACGGCCCGGCCGGCCGGCCGCCGCCACGATCCACCGTGTCCCCGTCAGGACCGGAGTCAGCCACGCCGCCCGGTCGGACGGCGAGTCCGTCCCGGACCCCGCCGCGGCGGTCTCCCGCGCCGGAGTGTCGCCGCCCAGCGGAACGGGGCTCGCCACCCCGCCCCGCCCGTCGGCGGGCCGGAAGGACGTGACGGCCTCCGGCGCACCGTTCCCGGGCCGGGCCGAGGCCCCGGCGGGGGCCTGCCGCGCGGCCGGGGCGATCGGCGTGACATCCGTGGCGGACCGGGAGGACGGCACACGGGGCCGGTTCACCTGGCCGCCACCGAGCCCGTCGACCGTCCGGCCGTCGGTCGCCATGTGGTGACGCAGCAGTTCCTCGACCCGCCGCTCGTCGGCCACGTCGGTGAGTCGCAGCGGTCCGGCCGCCGCGAGCAGCGCCCGGCGGACCTCCTTCACCGCCTTCGTCAGCTCCGCCTCCGTGGTCCGGCGGCCGAGATCCCGGACAGCCCGGATGACGTCGGGGTAGACGGACTGGGCCCGCTCGAAGTCGAGGTAGTGGCAGAGGTCGGTGTCCATATCGGCGACGGCCGCCGGGCACAGCCGCAGCATCGCGGTCCGCCAGGCGCTGATCACCGACCGCCACTGCCACGCGGGATAGCGCATCCGCACCAGGTGGACGGCGAGATCGTGCAACGGGTCACCGTAAGTGGCCAGTTCCCAGTCGATCAGGACGAACCGGGGGCACCCCACCTCGCACCTGATCAGGTTGGCCCGGTGCAGGTCACCGTGGAGCACGCAGAACGGCCGCCGGGTCATGGCCGGCACCCGGTCCGCCCACTCGGCCAACGCCTCGTCGGGTACGCCGAGTCCGCGGAACAGCCACCCGTGACGGCGCAGGTTCGGCCGCACGATCTGCTCGTAGGAGAGCCGCGCGTACGCCTGGAGGAATCCCCGGCTGTCCCAGATGTCGCGAGGCCAGCTGAGCGGCAGCGGCGGCAGTCCCGCCGAGGAGAAGGCGGTCATCGCCGCCATGGTGGCGGCCAGTGCGGTGATGTCCTCGTGCCGTACGGGTTGCCCGTCCGGGCAGGCGTCGCGCAGTGTGTCGCCCACGACGTAGGTGTACACCTCGGACTCGTCCCTGACTCCCAGGTGGACGGGTGCGAGCAGGGAACCGCCGAGGGACCGGACGAACCGGCCCTCGTCGAAGAAGGTTCTGGTGACGAGCGGCGCGTCGTCCCACCGGTGCGTCCGCACCATCATCAGCGTTCCGGCCGGTACTCCGTACCGGCGTGCGTCGTCCTCGTCCGCGGCGACGCGGAGGTTCTCGTTGTGGTGTCCGACGGTGATCGATATGCGCTCGTCGTCGGCGTGTGTCCGGGGGCCCGAACGGTCACTGTCGAAACGGCCCGGTCGGCGCTGGTACGGACGGGTGGCAGGGTGCTCGCCCATGGTGGATCCCGGCTTCGTGCGGCGTTCTCAAGAACGGTTCGAAATAACGCAGGGAAAGACACGGTAAGTGTCCGATGGGAAACTGGATCATCAGGGGGGTGGTTGAGTCCAGTGAAAGTATGGGCACAGGATACCCGTTCGTGTTCAGCTCTGCGTCGTACGTGAGTCCGGCCGCGCGTGCCACCTGATCAACGCCCGCATGATCTTTACGGGATCGGCGATCTCGTCCATGCCGAGCGGTTCGGCCGCCCGCCGGAGAATGGGGTGGAGTCTGTCGGTCGCACGGAGGAAATCGGCTCGGCCGAGCGGTGATTCTCGGGGAATGGACATCGCCACTCGGATCACGTCCGTGAACGCGCTTTGTGCACGCTTGAATTCGGTGATCCGCGGCAGGTCCCGCTGCCAGCCTCGCGACGCTCCCGGACGCACCGCTTCCACGGCGGCGCACCACTCGCGCACCGTCCACCGTTCCTGATCAGCCGGGTACCGGTGGAGATAGAGGTGGGTGGCCAGGTCGTACAGGGGATCGCCGACCATCGCCAACTCCCAGTCGATGGCCCACAGTCCACCCCGTGGATCGATCACGAGGTTGTCATGGTGGAGATCCGCGTGCAGCAGGCTGAACGGACGGGAGGTCAGGCCGGAGACCCGTTCCTCCAGTCGGTCGAGCGTGCGGTCGTCGATGCCCAGATCGTGGAAGAGTCCGCCGAACCGCTCCAGGTTGGCCGCGTACACCTCGTCCCGCACGAAGGCCACGAGCCGCCGCAGGAAGCCCTCGCTGTCGCCGTCCGCGCAGTGGTCGGCGGGCGAACAGCGCCGTCGCGCGGACAGCATCTCGGCGGTGATCCCCGCCATGCCCCGGAACAAGCCGACGATCTGCTCCAGGACCGGCCCGGACACCCGCGGGTCCGCGCGCAGTTCCGCGCCGAGCGTCCGGCCGACGATGAAACGCTGCAGCCCCGTGTCGCCGACCTCGATGACCTCGGGCACCTGCGGGAGGTACCGCCGCAGATCACGGAGGAGTTCCTCCTCCGACAGGAAGCATCTGCGGTCGAACCAGAGAACGCGCGAACGCGGCTCGCGAACCTTGACCGGGCCGCCGCCGTCGGGCAGCCACAGGACGTACGTCTCGTGGTGGTACCCCTCCAGCGGGCCCTCGATCAGGCCCGCACCACCGCTCATCGCCTCGGCCCGCCGGCGGACGGCGGAAACCATTTGGGGTGCCATTGTGCGCGTTCTGACCATTTCGGTGGAGCTGTTGAGGTAAGAGGGTTGCACGTTACTCCACCCGGTCGGCGGACGAGCGCGGAACCGGCTTCCAGCCCAGGTGATCAGGAGAGTTCATGGAAGACACGGCCGCCACCCGGACCGACCTCAAGAACCTGCTCCGCGCGGTGAACACCGTGCTGTTCGACTTCGACGGCCCGGTGTGTGATCTGTTCGCCGGAATCTCCACGGCGAGGGTGGCGGAGCGCATCAAGTCCTACACCCGGCGGCACTGGGGACCACTCGACCCGGAAGTCAGCGCTTGCGACGACTCTCACGGCATCCTTCGCCCCTTGCGCAACATGTACGAACAGAAAGAACCGAAGCCGAACAACCGCCGTCCGCTGCGGAAAGCGGAGCGCATTGTCACACGCCGGGAGGCGAAAGCCGCACGGACCGCTCGACCGACTCCGGGAATCTTCGAGCTTGTCGATAATCTGCACACTCTCGACAAACAATTGATCGTAGTGAGCAACAATGCCGAGGCGCCCATCCGCGCCTATCTTGAGCGGCATGGAAGGTACGACAAATTCGAGAAGGTCTGCGGCAGGGACCCGGCGGACGCCCGCCGTATGAAGCCCCACCCCGACTGTGTCCGCCGGGCCCTCGACCATCTCGGCCTGTCCCGCGACTCCGCCCCGACCTGCCTGCTCGTCGGCGACCAGCTCACCGACCTCCGGGCGGCGAAAGCGGCCGGGACGCGGTTCCTCGGTTTCACGGCGGACGTCTCCCGTGAGCGGGCGATGCGGCGCGAGGGAGCCGACGCGGTCGTCGGCTCGCACGCCCGGCTTCTCGCGGCGGTCGGAGGGCTCTCCTCCTAGGTTCTGTCGTCCTGCCAGACGTCGTCGAACCACTCCTGCGCTTCGGTCACGACCAAGGTGTCGGGCGAGGACGGGTCGCCCTTGACGTAATGGGTGAGGCCGGCGCTGAGCCCCCGGACGTCGGTGGTGGCGATCCGGCGCCCGTCGTCCACCTCGATGACCCGCCGGTAGCGCATGTACCAGCCTCGCAGCAGCGACGCGCCGTTGAGCAGGTAGAGCTTCTCGGTGGGAACGTGGGCCAGGTGCTTGATCTCGCACTCCACCGACGGCACCAGCCCGTCGCGCCGCAAGCGGTCGAGCGTCTCGCGCAGCGACGCTGTGTGCCGGTGGGTGATGTTCTGGATGCGCTCCCTCAGTGCTCGGTCCTCGGACGGGTCCGCACTGCGCCAGTACGAGGACGGCAGGTCCTCGTCGGGCAGCAGCAGACGCACTCTGAGGCTGCGCGGGGCGGCGTAGCCGGCCTCGATGCGCGCCATCTGGATACGGAGGTGCACATCGAGGGACTCGGAGGTGAGGGTGTAGGCGTCCAGCGTCACCTCGGGCTGCGTGAACGCCTCGCTCATCAGGGAGTCGAGGGTGACCACCCGACTGGCCTGCCCACCGCCCGCCCGGGAGTCGATCCGCTGCTGGTGGACGACGCGGGAGCCACTGCCCCGCCGCGTCTCGATCCACCTCTCGCTCACCAGCTCGCGCAGCACCCGCTGGACGGTGTCGCGCGAGACACGGAACTCCTCGGCCATATCTCGCTGTGCGGGAAGCGTCGAGCCGTACGGATAGGTGCCGTCGGTCATGCGGGAGCGCAGCTCGTCCGCTACGCGGGCGAACTCCTTGCCACCGCTGTCGCCGCCGTTCCTCCCACCCACACGGCGACCGTACCTCTCCGTGCCGACGGGCACACCGCTTTCGGTCACATTGTCAGTCCAACTGGACCGGCCGTTAAGCGATCTACCGCGCAGGGCACCCTCTCAGCAACAGCAACCAGTCCAATTGGACTGCTAGTTGATCGTCACCGCGGAGTGACGCTGGGGGAGTCATGGTCTGGAACCAACTGCTGTCCGTCGTCTTCGCGACACTGCTCGATCTGCTGCTGCACTCGCGGCCGGCAGCCGTCTCCCTGGCCTGCCTGGCTCTGATCGCCGTCGGGATGCGGATGCGGAGCTCGGCCTGCGTGTCGGTCGGCGCCCTGATCTTCCTGCTGCTGATGGCGCAGGCCTGACCCGTCCCGGTCAGGTGCCGCGCACCAGCCGCAGCAGCGGTTCGAGGGAGTCGACGACGGCCTCGGCACCCGCGTCCCGCAGCAGTTCCCGCTTGCGCTCGTCGCGGGCGTACCCGAGGAAGGGGACGCCCGCCTGGCGAGCGGCCTCGTGGTCGGTGGCGGCATCGCCGATGAAGAGCGCGGCGGACGGATCGACATCTCGCGCGCGGAGGGCACGCAGCAGCGTGTCCGGGGCGGGCTTGAGGCTGCCGAGTTCCCTCGTGCGCCCGTAGATGTGCGGGCCGAAGCAGCCGAGCAGGCCCCGGCTCTCCAGGTAGCGCTTCACAGCGCGCGGCGAGTTGTTCGTCGCGACGGCCGGACGTGCGCCGACCGCGGTCCAGGTGCGGATGAGCGGATCGGCGTACGGGGTCGGCCAGGCGGAGACCGCGGCCCGCAGTTCGTCCTGGGTGAGACGTTCCTCCAGTTCCGCGACGAGGCCGGGGGCGGACTGTCGGCGGCCGACCGCGCGCAGTACGGCGTGGGGATCGTCCCTGTCCGGTCCCGCCGCGGCCGGCAGGCCGCCCCGGCCCCCACGTTCCAGCCAGGCGATCAGGTCGGCCGCGACCTGCCCGGCCGGGTACCCGGCGAACAGGCGGCATATCGGTCCGTCGAAGTCCCAGATGACGACCTCGGCGGCGTCGATCAGCCGCCTCAGTCGCTCCGTGTCCGTCGCCACCGGTCCAGTCTGCGTCGATGAGTATGAAGTCACCAGGAGAGTGTCAGGTCGGTCGTGATGGTTTCCCAGAGGGCGTCGAACCACTTCCTGGATTCCTCCACGAACGCCGCGTCCCGGTGGCCCGCGTGTTTCTGGAAGGAGAAGAGGAGGGACTGCGAGCCGAGCGCGTCGTACATGTCCAGCGTGCGGCTCTCCCACTCCTCCTCGCGCCTGGTCAGCATGTAGTAACCGATCAGCGCCTCCTGCCCGTTGAGGAGGTACAGCTTCACCGGCGGCGTGAACGGCAGCGCCCGGAAGGCCGTGCGGACGTCGACGCGGTGCGTGGACCGTACGGCGTTCAGATTGTGCCGCAGGACCCGGGCCTGCGCGTCCCGCATCTGGAGCCACCGCTGGTGGACGGGGTCGTCCGCGCCCTCCGCGCCGCGCCCCGCGACCGGCACCGGAAAAGCCAGGTCGATGTCCTGCGACGGCAGCAGGATGCGGAACGCGATGGACTGCGGGCGGATACGGCCCTCGTGGATCATCCGCAGCGGCTCGCTGAGGGCGAGCATCAGCGTCTCCGACGTGTGGCACACGACGTCCACCCGCACCTCCGGTACGGAGAACGCCTCCGCCATCCGCGGCGCCAGCGCCACCATCGTCGGCTGCGGCTCCCCCCGCGAGGGCGCCGGCACCGCGATGCGCGGCGGGCTTCCCTTGCTGACGTTGCTGAGCAGTCCGTCCTCCTGGAGCGACCGCAGGGCCTGCCGGACGGTCCCGCGCTCCACCCCGAACTCCTCGGACAGCTCCGCCTGCGTGGGCAGGCGGTCCCCCGCCCTGAGGTCGCCGGTACGGATCCGCTCCCGCAGGACGTCGGCGATCTCCTGGGGGGAGCGCCTCTGGCTGCCGTCCACTGCAACGTTCTCCTGAGTCACGTCCGAAAACTACAACTGTGATCCATCTATGGGGAGTTGTTTGGAAGTTGTTTATGGCTAGCAGCCAAGTGGGACAACTTAGAGAGAGTTGGTCGCCAACTTAGCTAAGTTGGCGGACGTTTTGCCTCCGCTCTGCCAAGGGGGAACTCATGCCCGCACTGACCTTCGTCCCCGCCGTCCTCCTCCTCGCCCTCGACCAGTTCCTCGGCTGGAGGTACGGCGCCACCGGCATCATCGGTCTGTCCCTGCTCACCATAGGCATCAAGGTCAAGAGCCCGTCCGTCACGTCCGTCGGAGCGGTGGTGCTCGCCCTGCTGGTCGCCCGGCCCGCCCTGTGAGCGACGGGTACCCCGTCCGCCTCAGACGGTCAGCACCAGATCCGAACTGATCGTCTCCCACAGGGCCTCGAACCACCGGCGCGACTGGTCCACGAACCCGGTGTCCCGCGGCCCCGATCCCTGCTCGAACGCGAACAGCACCGACTGCGTGCCCTCGGCGTCGTACATCTCCACGGTCCCCTGCTCGGTCTCCTGCCGGCTGCGGCTCAGCGTGTAGTACGCGAAGAGCGCCTCCGCTTCGTTGAGCAGGTACAACTTCATCGGCGGCGTGAAGGGGAGCGCCCGGAACGACACGTCGACGTCGATCCCGTACGTCGAGCGCAGCGAGAGCAGGTTGTGCTGGAGGAC
The DNA here is from genome assembly GCF_034105845.1 of Streptomyces sp. CRN 30. Taxonomy (NCBI): domain Bacteria; kingdom Bacillati; phylum Actinomycetota; class Actinomycetes; order Kitasatosporales; family Streptomycetaceae; genus Streptomyces; species Streptomyces sp. CRN 30. The sequence continues at coordinate 36,214 of NZ_JAVRHI010000304.1, forward strand.
CTGCCCCTGGGCGTTGCGCTGGGCAAGCCACCGCTGGTGGACGGGGTCCGCCGGGGGCCCCTCGGGCCGGCCGTCGACCGGGACCGGGAAGGCCAGCGCGATCTCCCGCGAGGGCAGCAGGACGCGCAGGTCGATCTTGGCCGGTTTCAGCCGACCGGCGTGGATCTCGCGCAGCGGCTCCCCGATGGCGAGGGTCAGCGAGACCGAGGTCAGGCAGAGCGCGTCGATCCGCACGTGCTCGGCGGCGAAGGCGGCGGCGATCCGGGGAGCGAGGGCGACCGTGGTCGGCAGCGGCGCGGCGAGCGGCCCGGTCAGCACTTTCCCGAAGTCGGGGGCGACGGTCGCCGGGCTGCCCTTGGAGACGTTGGTGAGCAGATGCTCGGTCTGCAGGATGCGCAGGGCCTGCCGGACCGTGCCACGCTCCACGCCGAACTCGTCCGCCAACTGGGCCTGCGTGGGCATGCGCTGGCCCGGCTGCAGATCGCCGGACCTGATCCGGGCGCGCAGCTCGTCGGCCACCTCACGATGGGTTCTCTGCGGCCGCTGGGACCTTTTCCGCCCATTGGCGGTGGCGTGTTCCGGCTCCACGCACGAACCCTACAACTTCCCGCCAAGTTCAAACAGTTCACGGGAAGGTGGTTATGAGCCGCTTCCAAGAGGCAATAAGTAGCGGTAAGTTGGCAGCCAACTTGAGCAACATGGTCCGACCTCAGAGGGGTTGGCCATGAGCGTGTCAGTTGGGACCATGTCCCGCGGGGGGACGTCCCGAAGGGGGAACCGTCATGCCGCTCGTCGCCATCGTCGTCGCCGCGCTCGCCATCGGTTTCGAGCAGCTCGTGCAGTGGAAATACGGGCCGATGGGCATTATCGCGTTCGTCGCGCTGTCCATCGGCATCAAGGCGAAGAACACCACGATCAGCGGCATCGGAGCGGTCATCCTCGTGATGCTGCTCGCCCAGTCGAACTGAGACGCCGGCACCGATCTGAGACGCCGGTACCGATACGCCGTACTGAAACACCGAGGACGGGCCCGCCGTCCGGACTCCCTTCCGGAGGGGAGCCGGGAATCCGGACGGAGCGGGTCGGCACCACCACAACAACAACCGCGGTACCCAACAGAAGAGAACGCTACGGATACACCGTCCACCCGTCCCCTGCGGAAGGAGCACCCTCAGAACATGTCCGGGCACCAAGGTCGCCTGGAAGTACGCAGCAGGGCGTCGGCCATCCGGGCGGCGCCCGCTCGTTCTTCCCGGACCCGGCCCAGTGCCGCCAGCCGCACGGCCGACTCGTCGCCCAGCCACAGCCGCGACAGCTCGCCCGCCTCCAGGACCAGGTCCGCCTCCCCGGTGGCCGCCGTACAGGACGCCCCCTGCGGGGACGCATCGAGCCGCCACCGCCCGCCGGTCAGCCCCTCGCGGTCCACGACCTCCAGGGTGAGCACGCCCGTACCGCCGTACGTCCGCGCCTCCAGGGCCGCCGCGACGTCCAGGATCCGCACCCACAGCCAGTCGGCCTGCGTGGTGACGCGGGCCGCGCGCGGGTCGGGCAGGAAGTACGGGAGCAGGTCGTCGGGGGCCCGCCAGCCGGTCTTCACCGTCGTGACGTAGTCGATCGAGCACAGGTACCGCCACAGGGCGCGCTCGGCGGCCGGCGTCGTCGTGGTCATCCAGGAGACGGTCGCGGTGCACAGCGGCTGCTTGGCGTCGCCCCAGGTGTCGTCCACCCGGTACGCGGCCATGCCCTCGGTCTCCCCGTCCGCCGAGCGGTACACGACGTAGTAGGGCTCGGTCCAGGAGTCGTCGAACCGTACGGCCCCCGTCCGCGCGTGCCACCACAGCTCGTCGCGGTCGACCGCGCCCGGCATGCCCCGGCGCATCCGCTCGTGCAGTTCGGGGCCGGTCTTGCGGACGTCCTCGCCGTCCACGAGATCGAGGCGGCCGCCGTCCCCGGGGCCGCCCCAGCGGGGGTCGAGTCCCGCCCGGGGCACGTCGATCGCCCACTCGGTCATGGTGGTGGCGGGGCCGAAGCCGTACCGCCCGTATATCGGGTACTCGGCCGCTATCAGCGTGGCGACGACGTCGCCGCGTTCCTTCGCCGCCGCGAGGTCCTGGGCCATCATGCGGGTCAGCAGGGAGCGGCGGCGGTGGGTGGCGGTGACGGTCACGTTGGAGATCGCGTCCGCCCGGACCGGCGCGCCGCCGACGGCCGTGAGCTCCTGGTCGAAGGAGCGGAAGGTCGCCACACACCGGCCGGCGTCGAAGGCCCCCAGCAGCCGGCCGGGGACGAACTGAAGGCGCCGGGCCCGCAACTGCTCCTCGGACGCGGTGGGGACGCGCAGGAACCCGGTGTTCAGCGCCCGGTTCCACTGAGGGATCTCGTCTTCCGTGATCGGTCGTACGTCGATGTCGGCGTGGCTGCTCATGGGATCACCGTAGGCCGGGCACCGCCCCGCCGTCGCGGCATATTCGAACGCCCTGCCGTCACCACCGGGTGCGTCCCGCCACCCCGCTCAGAACGCCGCCCGGATCTCCCCCACTTCGCGCCCCCCGCCCAGCAGCGGCGCCCGTCCGATGCGCCCGACCACCCCGGCCTCCACGCCCAGCAGCGTCAGCGCGCGGGCCAGGACGGGGCCGAGCGCCCGCGTGTTGCCGTCCTCCACCTTGAAGGCGAGGGCGCGGCCGTCGGGCAGGGCCACCGCCTGCACCGCCTCGGCGCCCATCTTGGACAGCGTGCCGGGCACCTCCCGCATCAGCCAGGTGTCGGCGCGGCGGGTGCCGGCGACGTACTCGGGGTGGGCGCGCATGGCGTCGGCGACGCGGCGCTCGGCCGTACCGGGCGCGGCGAGCACGAAGGAGCGGAAGGCGCGGGCCAGCCCGGTGAGACCGATCGCCATCAGGGGCGCCCCGCACCCGTCGGTGCCGACGGCGGCGACCTGCTCCCCGGCGGCCTCCTCCACCACCTCGTGGATGATCCGCTGGAGCGGATGGCCGGGGTCGAGGTAGGTCTCCAGGGGCCAGCCGCGCTGTAGGCAGACGGCGAGCATCGCGGTGTGCTTGCCGGAGCAGTTCATGGTGACGCGGTCGGGTGCGGCGCCCGAGGCCAGGTAGGTGTCCCGTTCCTCGGCGTCCAGCGGCAGGTCGGGCGGGCACTGGAGCTGTCCGGCGTCGAGCCCGTGCTCGGTGAGCATCTTCCGCACCAGGTCGCGGTGAAACGATTCTCCTGAGTGACTCGCGGCCGCCAGCGCGAGCCGCTCGCCCGCCAGGTCGAGCCCCGCGCGCAGCACGCCGGCGGCCTGCATCGGCTTGTTGGCGGAGCGCGGGAAGACGGGGGCGGCGGGGTCCCCGAGCGCCAGCTCGACGGAACCGTCCGGGCCCAGCAGCACCAGGCTGCCCCGGTGCCGCCCCTCGACGAACCCGGACCGCACGACCTCGGCGAGGACGGGCGGCACGGCGGCCGCCTCAGACGCCCCAGACGCCCCAGACGCCCCAGACGCCCCAGACGCCCCAGACGCCCCAGACGCCCCAGACGCCCCAGACGCCCCAGACGCCCCAGACGCCCCAGACGCCCCAGACGCCCC
>NZ_JAVRHI010000305.1:0-74642 GCF_034105845.1 Streptomyces sp. CRN 30
CGCGTCGTCGGCGAGGGCGCCCCGGGGTCCTCGTCCCGCGCCGGCGGGGAGGCTGCGGGCCAGCCACAGCGCGTCGGCGAGTTCCTCGACGCCCGGGGCGACACCGGCCTCGCGCAGGCGTGCGACCAGGGCCGTCAGCGCGGGGTGGGCGCCGTCGGCCGGGGGTCCGGGGTCCGCTGCGGTCATCGGTTACCTGGGCCCGCGGTCCAGGGGCTGCATCAGCAGCTCCGAGATCTCCTCCCGCCGGTGGACCGCCTCCCGGGCGGCGTACTGGGTGAGGAAGATGGCGTTCAGCAGCTGGTCGGTGGGGCGCATCGCGCCGTCCGCCTCGGCGTGGGCGAACCGGTCGACGAGGTCGCGGTTGTCCTCGTACGCCTCCTGGCCGAAGTGGGCCTGGACGAGGGCGGCGAGGCGCTCGTCGCGCGGGGCCTTGAGGTCGAGGGTGATGCAGCGGCGCAGCAGCGGGGCGGGGAACTCGCGCTCGCGGTTGCTGGTGAGGACGACGAAGGGGAAGGCGCGGCAGCGCACCTGGCCGCCGGTGACCGCGACCCGCCGTCCGTCGTCGGTGAGGACGTCCACGACCGGGGCGCGGTCGGCGATCCGCTCCAGCTCGGGGATGGCGAAGCGGCCCTCCTCCAGTACGTTCAGCAGGTCGTTGGGGAGGTCGATGTCGCTCTTGTCCAGCTCGTCGATGAGCAGGACGCGGGGCCGGTCGGCGGCGATGAGGGCGGTGCCGAGCGGGCCCAGCTTGATGTACCGGCCGATGTCCCGCGCGCTCTGCTCGCCGGGCAGCTGGGCGTCCTGGAGCCGGCCGATGGCGTCGTAGGTGTAGAGCGCCTCGCGCAGTTCGCTGCGGCTGACGACGGGCCACTCCAGGACCCGGCCGAGGGCGAGTTCGTGCGCGACGGAGTGGGCGAGGGTGGACTTGCCGACGCCGGGTTCACCGGTGACGAGCAGGGGGCGGCGCAGGTACAGGGCGGCGTTGACGAGTTCCAGGGTGTCGGGGTCCTGGACGGGCAGCGGGACGGTGGAGCCGCCGAGCCGACGCCGGGTGGAGGCGTCGAGGTCCGGTACGTCGTAGGCGACCGGCGGGGTGTCGAAGGAGCGCCACGGCGGTGGCGGCGGGAGCCGGTCGATCCTGTCCGGATCCGGTCGCCCGACGCCCCGGTAGATGAACCACTCGGTCATGCCCTGCTCCTCGTCGACGGTCGGCGGCGGTCCACGTCCTGGCCGACGGGGGCGTCGTACACCCGCAACGGGCCCCTGAAAATGTACCCGCGGCGACCTGTGGAAAGAGGCGTTTTCGGCCAGCCGCCGGGCCGCCGGGCCGCGCTCACAGCGGGGCGTCCAGGGTCTCGGCCTCCTCGGCGGGCAGCGGGCGGCGCGGGTCGTCGTACAGCAGCGCCATCGGTTCGGCCCAGCCGTTGCCGGTCCGGCGTTCGCTGATGTCCTGGCGCAGGTGGCGCAGCCGGTCCGGGAGTTCGGCGAGCGAACCGAGCGTGCCCAGCAGTTCCTGGGCCTTGGCGTGCAGGACGTCGCACGGCTCGGCGCACGCGCGCGTGGAGTGGCCCTCGATGTGCCACAGGGCGACGCCGTGGCCGCTCTCCAGGGCGAGCCGCATGGCGGTGCGCCCGGGTCCGTGACCGGCCGGGCGGCACATCACCGGGATGCGGTCGTGGGCGGCCTCCCGGTAGACCCGCGCGGTGGGCAGGACGCCCTGCGCGGGGGTGCGCCAGCCGGTGAAGCGCCGCTCGGCCGACGTGGAACGCCAGCGCTCGGCCCACAGTTTGTCCGGATCTCCCCGGCGCTCAAGGGCGCGCAGGACGACCCGGCGGCGCGCGCCGAGGTGACCGCCGTCGGTCAGCTGCGCGATGTCGTCGAACCGCCAGCGGTGCACGGCGGTGTCGAAGTACTCGACGGGCAGCGCGACTTCCAGCGGTACGGGCCTGCCCTCCTGGTCGCGGGCGCGCAGCAGCCGGCCCAGCGGTCCGCGCAGCGCCTGGACCAGTGCGTCGGGGGCGCAGCCGTGCACGGAGCCGTCGGTCTCGTACAGCTCGGGCTCGCCGTCGCCGCCGTCGTACCAGATCTGCCAAAAGAACCGCGCGGTCTCGGTGCCGATCACCGGGTCGAGCAGCACCACGGCGGTGGGGCCCTCCCCCGGTCCCGGGTACGGGATGACGATCCGCCCGCCGCCGTGCGCGGGCGCGGGCCGCAGCTCCTCGGGCAGTACGGCGTCCCGTACGAAGTCGTGCATGGCCCGGCGCGGTTCCTTGCGCAGCCGCCGCTCGGACCAGCGGGCCAGGTCGCCGGGGTCGCCGCCGCGGGAGCGGACGTACAGCTCGACGTATTTCAGGTACCGCAGGAAGGTCAGCGCCTCCAGCGGGCGGGTCCCCTCGTACAGCAGCCCCGCGCCGTCGCGCCAGGTGAGCAGCTCGGGGGTGGAGCCGGGCCACCGGTTGTGGCTGCGGGCCTTGGCGGCGAGCAGCTCCACGGTGGGCGCGTCGGGCGGCGGGGGCAGCTCGGCGAGGAGCCGCAGGGCCTCGCGGCGGTCTGCGGGCGTCCACTGCTCGGCGCCGGGGCCGGGGCCGCCGCCCTGGAGGTCGATCCAGTTGTCCCCGGCGGCGGAGGACGGTTCGTCGCCGTGCCAGCGGTCGTGCGCGGCGAGCACCTCGCGGTAGGTCTCACCGAACCGGCGCAGAGCGGAGATCGCCACGGCCTTGCCGCCGTCCTGCTGCCGGCGGCGCGACTTGACCACTCCGACGACGGCGCCGGTCTCCGGGTCGAGCAGCGGTCCGCCGGAGACCCCGCTCGGGAAGTCGATGTCGGGCTTGATGATCAGCCCGTGGGTGTCCTCGTGCCCGTTGATCTCGGCGTCGACGAGCCGGAAGTGGGTCTCCGGCGGCCCCGGGAAGTAGCCGCACGCCTTGAGCGCCCCGGAGTGCCGTACGGCGCGGTCGGCGAGCCAGACGCACTCGTGCTGGTGCTCGTCGGCGCCGCCCGTCAGCCGGACCAGCGCCAGGTCCTCCTCCAGCGGCACCTTGGCGGCGCGGGCGTCGCCGACGAGCCAGTGCGCCAGGCGGGCCTCGGCCTCGACGTCTTCGCCGCGCACCCGGAAGACGGTGTCGCACGGTCCGTCCGGCAGGTGCGGCCGCAGCACGTGGGCGGCGGTGAGCACCCAGCCGGGCGCGACGAAGAAGCCGCTGCCCCACAGGGGTCCGTCACCGCCGCCGGCGGGCAGCAGGTGGACGGTGGCGGCCCGCGCCAGCTCCTGCAGCCGGTCGTACCGCTCACTCATGCGCGACCGCGCCCCCGCTGCCACCGTCTCCGCCGGCACCGGCACCGGCACCGCTACCGCCGGCACCGCTACCGCTACCGCCGGCACCGTCTGCGGGCCGCGGGTCGAAGTCCCAGTTCAGGGTGACCTCGATCGACGCCTTGGCCTCGCCCCTGGCGAGGACGGCGACGGCGAGCCCCTCCTTGGCGGTCAGCTCCACGCCGAAGGTGACGGAGGCGCTGCTGGGCCGCGCCGCGCGGGCGGCGTCGAGCACCGATCCGCCGACCCCCCTGATCAGCTCCTCCAACTGCTCGACCTTGGCCGCGGCCGCCTCGGTGAAGCCGACGTCCTCCTGGTCGTCGTACCCGTCGCCCGCCCCGATGCGGGCGGTGACCACCGTGCCGTCCGGCAGCCGGACGTCCTGGATGTGACTCATGCCGTTCCCCCGTGCACTCCTCGCGGCCTACTGCTGAAGTCCTCGCGGGACACTGCGCCGCGTCCGTTCCCCACATGCCCCGACGCGTTCCCTACCCAGCCCGGTTGCGCCCGACCCCACCGGCCGCACGGTCCGCCCCGCCGCCGCACCGCCTACCCTTGGAAGGCAGAACCCGTGGGCTCGTCCCGTCCGCATCAGGAGCAAGAGTTGTACTTCACCGACCGTGGCATCGAGGAACTGGAGAAGCGGCGCGGCGAGGAGGAGATCACTTTCGAGTGGCTCGCCGAGCAGCTGCGTACGTTCGTCGACCTGAACCCGGACTTCGAGGTCCCGGTGGAACGCCTGGCCACGTGGCTGGCCCGGCTGGACGACGAGGACGACGAGGAGTAGGCGGACCCCTCAAGGGCCCGTCGGACGCTTCCACCACCGGAAGCGTCCGACGGGCCTTTCGCATACACGTAAGTCTCGACTTCAGCCACGACTTCGGTCTCGACTCCGACCTTGACTTCAGCCTTGACTTCCCCGATCCGCGATATATCGTAAGTACCGCGAGGACGCGATATGGCGCGTCGAGCGCCGAAGGGAGCCGACCCATGCCCGAGTGGTCCGTCAAGGAACCGGAGAAGCTCACGTTCGACACGCCCGTGAGCGAACTGCACGTACGCGTCGTCAACGGCACGGTCAACGTCGTCGGCACGGACGAGGGCGCCGCGCGTCTCCAGGTCTCCTCGATCGAGGGGCCGCCACTGATCGTGACCCAGGAGGGCGGCACGCTCACCGTGGCCTACGAGGACCTCCCCTGGAAGGGGTTCCTCAAGTGGCTGGACCGCAAGGGCTGGCGCCGCCACGCCGTGGTCTCCCTGGCCGTCCCGACCCGCACGCGCGTGGAGGTCGGCGCGATCGGCGCCACGGCCGTCCTCTCCGGCCTCGACGGCCGCGCGGAGATCAGGGGCGTCTCCGGGGACACCACCCTGGTCGGCCTGGCGGGCCCGGTCCGCGCGGACACCGTCTCGGGGAACGTGGAGGCGCAGGCCCTCACCGGCGACCTCCGCTTCCACTCCGTCTCGGGTGACCTGACGGTCGTGGAGGCGGGGTCGTCCGTCCGGGCGGACTCGGTGAGCGGCTCGATGATCGTCGACTGCGACCCGGCCAGCCGCCGTACGGACATCAGCCTGACCAGCGTCTCGGGCGAGATCGCCATCCGCCTGCCCCAGCCTGCCGACGCGGAGGTGGAGGCCAACACCGCGGGCGGCACGGTCTCCAGCGCCTTCGAGGACCTCAAGGTCACCGGCGCGTGGGCCGCCAAGCGCATCACGGGCCGCCTGGGCGCGGGCAACGGCCGCCTGAAGGCGACGACGGTCTCGGGCTCCATCGCCCTGCTGCGCCGCCCGCCGACGGAGCACGACCACTGGGACACGGAACGCGAGCACGGGAGCGGACGGACGGAAGCCACGCCCGCCGCCCCGCCGCCCACACCACCTCACACCTCGGGGGACAATTCCACTGCCGACCGGGACACCGCCGCCACGGACGTCCCGGACGACGGTACGACCGACAAGAAGGTGCTCTGACATGCCCCCCGTCTTCGCCCACGGCCGCCTGCGCCTCTACCTCCTCAAGCTGCTCGACGAGGCCCCGCGCCACGGCTACGAGGTCATCCGGCTCCTCGAAGAGCGCTTCCAGGGCCTGTACGCGCCGTCGGCCGGCACGGTCTATCCGCGCCTGGCCAAGCTGGAGGCCGAGGGCCTGGTCACCCACACCACCGAGGGCGGCCGCAAGGTGTACTCCATCACCGACGCGGGCCGCGCCGAACTGGCCGACCGCAGCGGCGAGCTGGCCGACCTGGAGCTGGAGATCCGGGAGTCGGTCGCCGAACTGGCCGCGGAGATCCAGGCCGACGTACGGGGTGCGGCGGGCGACCTGCGCCGCGAGATGCGCGCGGCGGCCACGGCGGCCCGCCGGGGCTCCCGCCCGACCTGGCCCCCCACCGGCGACTCCGCCGACCCGTCCGAGCCCTCCGACTCCACCGGCTCTCCCCTCTCCGCCGAGAAGGAGGCGTGGCGCTCGGCCAAGGAGGAGATGCGCCGCGTGAAGCAGGAGTGGAAGGAGCAGGCCCGCCGCGCCAAGGACGAGAGCCGCCGGGCGCGCGAGGAGGCCCAGCGGGCCCGGCGCCAGGCGAAGGAGGCGCAGGAGTGGGCCCGGACCCAGGCCGCGGAGGAGGTGCAGCGCATCGCCCACCGCGTCCAGGAACAGGTGCAGGACCACTTCACGCGGGGCGACTGGCCCACGGGCCTGCGCGAGGGCCTCAGCGAGCTGGTCAAGGAAATGGGCGAGTTCGGCAAGGACGTGGGGAAGGACTTCGGCTTCCCCCGCCCCCCGCAGCCCTCCATGTCAAAGCCCTCCCCGGAGCACTCCCCTTCCTCCCCCGTCCCGGAGTACGCTTCCCCCTCCCCCGCCCCGGAGTACTCCTCGCCCTCTCATCCCTTTCCCGCGGAGTACGAGCCCTCCTGGGCCCATGAGCAGCCGGCGGACTCGACGGGCAACCCGGCCCGCGACCTGGACCGCCTGCTGGACCGCTTCCGGGACGACGTCCGCGACGCGGCCCGCGACCACGGCGTCACACCCGACCAGCTCCGCGAGGCCCGCCGCCATCTGTCGACGGCCGCGGCCCAGCTGGGAGCCCTGCTGAGGACCCCGGCCCCCTGACCGCCCCCCTGACCGCCCCCCCCTGACCGCAGGGCCTGCCCCGACAGGGGAAGGCCCCTCACCCACTCCCCAGCACGATCTTGCCGAAGTGCTCCCCGGACTCCATACGGGCGAAGCCCTCGCGGGCCCGGTCCAGGGGCAGTACTTCGTCGATGACGGGCCGCACACCGGTGGCGGCGCAGAAGGACAGCAGATCCTCCAGCTCGTCCTTGGTCCCCATGGTCGACCCCACGACCTTCAGCTCCAGGAAGAAGATCCGGGTCAGCTCGGCGTGCGAGGGCCGGTCACCACTGGTCGCCCCCGAGATGACCAGGGTCCCTCCCGGCTTGAGCGACTTCACCGAATGCGACCAGGTGGCGGCCCCCACCGTCTCGATCACGGCATCGACCCGCTGCGGCAGCCGCGCCCCCGGCTCGACGGCCTCCACGGCCCCCAACTCCACCGCGCGCTTCCGCTTGGCCTCATCCCGACTGGTGGCGAAGACCCGCAGTCCGGCGGCCTTGCCCAGCACGATGGCCGCCGTGGCGACCCCGCCCCCCGCGCCCTGCACCAGCACGGAGTCCCCGGGCCGCACACCGGCGTTGGTGAACAGCATCCGGTACGCCGTCAGCCAGGCGGTCGGCAGACAGGCCGCCTCCGCGAACGACAGTTCCCTGGGTTTGGGCAGGATGTTCCAGGTCGGCACGGCGACCTGCTCGGCGAACGTCCCCTGATAGCGCTCCGTGAGAATCGACCGGGGCTCCTCGGGGCCGACCCCGTACCCGCTCTGTCCGATGACGGAGTGCAGGACGACCTCGTTGCCGTCCTCGTCGACACCGGCGGCGTCACAGCCGAGGATCATCGGCAGCCGGCCTTCGGGGAGACCGACCCCGCGCAGGGACCAGAGGTCGTGGTGGTTGAGGGAAGCGGCCTTGACATCGACGACGCTCCAGCCGGGACGGAGCTCGGGAGCGGGACGCTCTCCCGACTCCAGTCCGTCGAGCGGGTGGTCGCGGTCGATTCGGGCGGCGTAGACAGCGAACATGCCCCCGACGATAGGTTCCCCGAAGCCCCGGCAACACCACCGAACACTGTGACACATGCCCTCTTGTGCGACGGGGGACGGCGAACGGCCCCGCCCTCCTGCAGGAGAACGAGGCCGCCCACACACAGCACACCACGCGTCAGCGGCGCGCGACCCCTTCGGCCCGCGCCGCGGCGGCCACAGCCGCCGTCACCGCCGGCGCCACCCGCTCGTCGAACGGAGACGGGATCACGTAATCCGCGGCCAGCTCGTCCCCCACCACGGACGCCAGCGCCTCCGCGGCCGCCAGCTTCATACCCTCCGTGATCCGTGACGCCCGCACCTGCAGCGCCCCCGCGAAGATCCCCGGAAACGCCAGCACGTTGTTGATCTGGTTCGGGAAGTCCGACCGCCCGGTGGCCACGACAGCCGCGTACTTGTGCGCGACCTCGGGGTGCACCTCGGGATTGGGGTTCGCCATGGCGAACACGAACGCCCCGTCGGCCATCGAGGCCACGGCCTCCTCCGGCACCGTCCCTCCGGACACCCCGATGAAGACGTCCGCGCCGTCCAGCGCGGCCTCCAGCGACCCGGTCCGCCCGGCCTTGTTCGTGAACTCGGCCAACTCCCGCTTCACCGGCGTCAGATCGTCCCGGTCCGCCGACACGACGCCCTTCCGGTCGGTGACGGCCACGTCACCGATCCCCGCCTCGACGAGCATCTTCGCGATGGCCACCCCGGCCGCCCCCGCGCCCGAGATCACCGCCCGCAGCTCGCCCAGCGACCGCCCGCTCAGCCGGGCGGCGTTCCGCAGCGCGGCCAGCGTCACGACCGCCGTACCGTGCTGGTCGTCGTGGAAGACCGGGATGTCCAGCCGCTCCCGCAGCCGCCGCTCGATCTCGAAGCACCGCGGCGCCGAGATGTCCTCCAGGTTGACCCCGCCGAAGGACGGCGCCAACCGCACCACCGTCTCGACGATCTCGTCGACGTCCGTGCAGTCGAGCGCGATCGGCACCGCGTCGACCCCGCCGAACTGCTTGAAGAGGATCGCCTTCCCCTCCATCACGGGAAGGGACGCCTGCGGCCCGATGTCCCCGAGCCCGAGCACGGCCGTGCCGTCCGTGACGACGGCCACGACGGACGACTTCCAGGTGTAGTCGTTGACCAGCTCCGGCTGCTCGGCGATCGCGCTGCACACTTTCGCGACGCCGGGCGTGTAGGCCAGGGACAGGTCGTCCTTGTCACGGACCGGCACCGTGGCCTGCACGGCCATCTTGCCGCCGCGATGCAGCGCGAACGCAGGGTCGAGCCCGTCCAGGGAGGAGCCACCGGCGTTGTCGCTGTCACTGTCGCTGCGAGGATTGACGATCTCCGCTGCCACTTCGTAGTACCCCTTAGAGAGTTCAGGTGTGAGGGTGGGTCCACTCCTGGTGAGGAGTGGGCGGGACCGCGCAAGGCCCAGGATGTAGAGGCGTACGGGCCGTACGCGACGGGCGCGCCGCACACGCGCCCTGAGCCCCGGATGAGGGGTGTAAAGAACCTTCTTACCGGACGGACGCCTCCCCGGACGAGTCCCTTGGGCGCAAGCTCACACACCGACCGGCGCGGACCGCGCACACAACGCACGCGGGCCCACGCACGCAGCGCACGCGGACCCGCGCGCACAACGCACGCCGCGCACCCGGACTCGGATACCGGACACCGAAAGCCGTATGCCGGTGACACGCCGGTGACATGCCCCACAGCACACCACCGGAAGATCTCCGGCCGAACGCGGCGATCGGCGAAAACGTTCGGCGGCGATCGACGGTGATGTACCGACCTGCTCCGGTTCGCGACGCCGCCCCGCGCACCCCGCCCCGACCCGTTATCCGATTTTGACATCGCGGTCGTCCTGAACAGCTCCGTCCGAATGGCAAGATGCCGTAATCGCACGAGGTCGCGACACTCGAAGACGTGTGGCCGTGCAGACCCCCGTGCACCGCCGTCGACGACCGCCGCGCGCACGCCGTCGACCCACGGCGCCCGCCGGCACCTCGACGGGCGCCCCGCCCCATCGGCTGCTCCACTCATCCGCCGGAGGATCCCACCATGACCGCAAGCTTCACCCGTCGTACGACCGCCGCGCCCTCCCGCACTGCCGCGGTCGGCGCGATCGCGGTCGCGTGCGCACTGCTGCTCACCGGATGCGGCGACCAGACGGACGACGGCGGCGCCGACTCCGGCGAGAGCCAGTCGGCGAGCACCGCTCCCCTGGCCGACAAGCTGCCGAAGTCGATCCGCGACAAGGGGGTCATCAAGGTCGGTTCCGACATCGCCTACGCCCCGGTGGAGTTCAAGGACGAGTCGGGCAAGACGGTCGGTATCGACCCGGATCTCGCGGAGGCGATGGGCAAGCAGCTCGGTGTGACGTTCGAGTTCGAGAACGGCACCTTCGACACCCTCATCACGGGCCTGCGCTCCAACCGCTACGACATCGCGATGTCGGCGATGACGGACACCAAGGACCGTCAGGAGGGCATCGACTCGGACACCGGCAAGAAGGTCGGCGAGGGCGTCGACTTCGTCGACTACTTCACCGCGGGCGTGTCGATCTACACCAAGCGCGGCGAGGACCAGTCCATCGCGACCTGGCAGGACCTCTGCGGGAAGAAGATCGTCGTGCAGCGCGGCACGGTCTCCGAGGACCTCGCGAAGGCGGAGAGCAAGAAGTGTCCCGCCGGCAAGAAGATCGCGATGGAGACGTTCGACAACGACCAGCAGGCCCAGACCCGTCTGCGCGCGGGCGGCGCCGACGCCGGTTCGTCCGATTTCCCGGTCGCGGCGTACGCGGTGAAGACCTCCGGCGGCGGCAAGGACTTCCAGCTGGTCGGCGAGCAGGTCGAGGCGGCGCCGTACGGCATCGCGGTCGCCAAGGGCAACACGGAGCTGCGGGACGCCCTGGAGGCGGCCATGGACGCGGTCATCGCCAACGGCGAGTACGAGAAGATCCTGGACAAGTGGGGCGTGTCGGAAGGCGCCGTCACCGACGCCAGCGTCAACGGCGGCGTGTGACCGTGCCCGGCGGGCACTGAAAGGCAGCATCCGTGACTGTTGACACCGACAAGACGACGGACGGCCCGGACGCCACACCACCGGCCGGCGCGGAAGCGATCAAGGCCATCCCGGTCCGGCACTACGGCCGCTACGTCAGCGCCGTCGTCGCGATCGCCCTGCTGGCGGCGGTCGTCTACGCGTTCTCCCAGGGCGACATCAACTGGGGCGCGATCCCGGACTACTTCTTCGACGACCGCGTCCTGCCCGGCGTGGGACGGACCCTGCTGATCACCGTGCTGGCCATGGTGATCGGCATCGGCGGCGGCATCCTGCTCGCCGTCATGCGCCTGTCGAAGAACCCGGTGACCTCGTCCATCGCGTGGTTCTACATCTGGTTCTTCCGGGGCACGCCGGTCCTGGTGCAGCTGGTCGTCTGGTTCAACCTGGGCCTGGTCTTCGACTACATCAACCTCGGGCCGGTCTACCGCGACGAGTGGGCGGACTTCATGACGCCGCTCCTGACGGTGCTGCTGGGTCTCGGCCTGAACGAGGCGGCGTACATGGCGGAGATCTGCCGCGCCGGCCTGCTCGCCGTCGACGAGGGCCAGACGGAGGCGGCGCAGGCGCTGGGCATGAGCCACGCCAAGACGCTGCGCCGGATCGTGATCCCGCAGGCGATGCGCGTGATCGTGCCGCCGACGGGCAACGAGGTCATCAACATGCTGAAGACGACCTCGCTGGTGTCGGTCGTCCAGTACTCCGAACTGTTCCGCGTCGCGCAGGACATCGGCCAGGTCTCCGGTGCCCCGGCCGAGATGCTCTTCCTGGCGGCGGCCTGGTACCTGCTGATGACCTCGGTCTTCAGCGTCGGCCAGTACTACCTGGAGCGCTACTACGCGCGCGGCTCCAGCCGCCAGCTCCCGCCGACGCCGTGGCAGAAGGTCAAGGCGAACGTGTTCTCCCTGTCCACCCGGAGGCGTTGATCCCATGAGTACGGCAATGGTCAAGGCCGAGGGCGTGCACAAGTCCTTCGGTCCGCTGGAGGTCCTCAAGGGCATCGACCTGGAGGTGAGGACCGGCGAGGTGTTCTGCCTCATCGGCCCCTCCGGCTCCGGCAAGTCCACCTTCCTCCGGTGTATCAACCACCTCGAAAAGATCAACGCGGGGCGGCTGTACGTCGACGGGGAGCTGGTCGGCTACCGCCAGAAGGGCGACAAGCTCTACGAGCTGAAGGACAGCGAGGTCGCCCTGAAGCGCCGGGACATCGGGATGGTGTTCCAGCGTTTCAACCTGTTCCCGCACATGACGGCCGTCGAGAACGTCATGGAGGCGCCGGTCCAGGTCAAGGGCGTGAGCAAGGCCCAGGCGAGGGAGCGGGCGAGGCAGCTCCTGGACCGGGTGGGCCTGGCCGACAAGGCCGGCAGCTACCCCTCGCAGCTCTCCGGCGGCCAGCAGCAGCGGGTGGCGATCGCCCGCGCCCTGGCCATGGACCCGAAGCTGATGCTGTTCGACGAGCCGACCTCGGCGCTCGACCCGGAGCTGGTGGGCGACGTCCTGGACGTCATGCGCGACCTGGCCGAGTCGGGCATGACGATGATCGTCGTGACGCACGAGATGGGCTTCGCCCGGGAGGTCGGCGACAGCCTGGTCTTCATGGACGGCGGCGTGGTGGTCGAGTCGGGCAACCCACGGGCCGTCCTGACCGACCCGCAGCACGAACGGACGAAGGCGTTCCTGTCCAAGGTGCTCTGACCCGGTCGCGGGAGGGGCGGTACGGAAGACCCGTACCGCCCCTCGACGCGTTCACCGCGAGGGGGCACTGATCACTTGACGGCCAGCAGCAGCGTGTCCGACGGCGAGCACCACACCGGCCGCGCCTCGCCGAACCCCTTCTCGCGCAGTACGCGCGCGTGCCACGCGGCGGAGGGCGTGTCGCCCTCGGCGTGCTCGCCGTAGATCTCGAAGCGGCGGGCGGTCGGACCGGCGAGGACCGGGTCCTCTGCGGCCAGCTGCCACCATTCGGACCAGTCGAGGGCGCCGTTCGCCTTGGCGGTCTCCATCTGGGCGTGCCGCTGCGCCCGCTCGGCCGCGTTGATCCGGGGCGTCGCCTCGTCGATCATGTGGTCCGCGTTCATGAAGACACCGCCGTCGCGGACCAGCTCCGCGACCTGGCCGTAGAGGGCGGCGAGGGGTTCGCTGTGCAGCCAGTGCAGGGCCGTGGCGGTCAGGACGGCGTCGTAGGAGTCGTACGGCAGCGCCGCCGGCCAGCGGGGGTCCTTGAGGTCGGCGGTGACCAGGGAGACCCGCCCGTCACCCGCGAAGGTGCCCTCGGCGATGGCGAGCAGCGCGGGGTCGAGGTCGACGCCGGTGCTGGTCGCCTCCGGGAAGCGGTCGAGCAGCCGGGCCGTGATGCTGCCCGTGCCGCAGGCGAGGTCGAGCACCCGCGGGGCCGGACCGGCCAGTGCCTCCACCATGTCGAGCATGATGCGGAACCGGTCCTCCCGGTCGGGCATGTACCACTCCTGCTGCCGGTCCCAGCTGTCCTGCCAGGCCTGCCAGTCGGTACCGGCGGTGGCGGTCTCCGCGTGCGTCATCGTGCCCCTCCTCCTGCTGTGCCACGTAATACCCTGTAAGCACGGTCAGCCATTACCTGATCGCAGGCACGACCCTAGAGCCCCTCCGTAAGGACTACAAGTGGAACTGGCCTATTACTCGGACTACGCCGTGCGCCTCGTCAACACCGAGGAGCCGGCGCGGGGCAAGGATTCCCTGACCTCGGTGGAGGCCGTCCGCGAGCTGTTCGGCGCGGGCCAGTCGGCGGCCCGGCGCGCGGCGGAGGCGGACGTGACCCGGTTCCGCGCGGTCCGCGCCCGGCTGCGCGCGGTCTTCGACGCGGCCGACGGCGGCGACGAGACCCTCGCCGTGGACCTGCTGAACTCCCTGCTCCTGGAGTTCCCGGTGAGCCCGCAGATCTCCGGGCACGACACGCGGGACGACGACGGCCGTCCGCTGTGGCACATGCACCTGGCGGACCACCCGTCGAACGCCACCGCCGGGTACGCGGCCATCGCCGCGATGGGCCTGGCCTTCCACCTGACGGAGTACGGCGTGGACCGCCTGGGCCTGTGCGAGGCGGCCCCCTGCCGCAACGCGTATCTGGACACCTCGACCAACCGCTCCCGGCGCTACTGCTCCGACCGCTGCGCCACCCGCGCCAACGTCGCGGCCTACCGCGCCCGCAAACGCCTGGAGGCCGACCGGTCGGACAGCACCGGCCTGACCGCAGACAGCCCCCAGCGCACCAGCGCGAGCGGCGAGCGCTGACCGGTGGCGCGCGGCCGGTAGCGGCCCAGGACCTTGCCCAGCACGAGGTCCTCGGGGACCGTCCCGTAGTCGGTGCTGTCACCGCCCGCGTACGGGTTGTCCCCGAGCACCCACCAGCCACCCTCGCGGCGCTCCGCGGCGCGCTTGACGACGAGCAGGTCCTGCTGGAACGGGTGGCACAGGACGATCACGTCACCGGGCCGGACCCGGGCGCCCCAGTGCACCAGGAGCAGGTCCCCGTGGTGCAGCGTCGGCACCATGGACGGCCCGGTCACCTCGGCCGGCCCGAAGGGCAGCGGCCCTCTCGCGCGCTCGGTCTCCTGCGACAGCTCCGGCATCACCCGGCACCTCCCCGGTTCAGTCCTCCACCAGTCTCAGTCTCACCCCGGACTTTTGTCCTAAGCCCACGGGGGCACTCGCGAAATCGTCTCCTCCAGAGAGTAATGTCCCCCCTGAGAAGACGATCACGAGGAAGGAACGCTTCATGCTTTCCCGCCTGTTTGCCCCCAAGGTCAAGGTCAGCGCCCACTGCGACCTGCCCTGCGGCGTGTACGACCCGGCCCAGGCCCGTATCGAGGCGGAGTCGGTCAAGGCCGTCCAGGAGAAGATGGCCGGCAACGACGACCCGCACTTCCAGGCCCGCGCCACGGTCATCAAGGAGCAGCGCGCGGAGCTGGCCAAGCACCACGTCTCGGTCCTGTGGAGCGACTACTTCAAGCCGCCGCACTTCGAGAAGTACCCGGAGCTGCACCAGCTCGTCAACGACACCCTGAAGGCCCTGTCGGCCGCGAAGGCGTCCACCGACCCGGCCACCGGCCAGAAGGCGCTGGACTACATCGCGCAGATCGACAAGATCTTCTGGGAGACCAAGAAGGCCTGATCACCGTCAGGTCTCCCCGCGGCCGGCGATCGGTGCACCATCGCAGGCCCACGGGCACCCACGAAGGGGCCCGGCCACACCCGGCCGGGCCCCTTCGCCACACCTGGCGGCGCCCCCGCCCCCGTCGACCTCCCTCGACGCGGCCCCGTCTCGGCGCCACGTCCCCCGGCCAAAGCCCCGTCTCGGCCGTACCCGGCCACGCCCCTCAGCCGTAACCCCGTCCCGGCCGTACCGGGCCACGCCCTACGGCCGTCAAGTCGTCTCGGCCGTACTAACCACGCCCCCGGCCGTAACCCCGGCCCGGCCATACCCGGCCGCGTCCCCCCGGCCATAACCGCGTTCTCGGCCGTTTCCGGCCATCCACCGGTCCGCGATCCCGTGGCCCCTTCGGTCCGGCCGCCCGGCCCCTTCGGGCCGGGTACGGGACTTGCCGCCGACCGGGGCCGGGCAGGGGGCCCGGTCCGGCCGGGTACGGGTCCTCCCAGCGGCCGGGTACGGGTTCCCCCGTCGGCCAGGTACGGGTTCTCCCGTCGACCGGGGCCGGGCAGGGGGCCCAGTCCGGCCGGGTACGGGTTCCCCCGTCGGCCGGGTGCGGGTTCCCCCGTCGGCCGGGTACGGGTTCTGCCGTCGGTCGGGGCCGCGCATGGGCCCGGTCGCCGGGCCGGCCCGGTTCACGGGTCGTCGGCCGCTCGGTCCCCCTCCGTCGTGTCCGGCTGTGCGCTCCACTCGGGGCACGCCGTGCAGCGGGGGTCGAGGCACGGGCCGGGTCTCCAGGCCGGGACCCACGCCCCGAGCGTCTTCCGGCGCCGGAGCACCGTCCTGACGGGCTGTCCGCAGACGGGACAGACGTGCTCGCCGCTGTCCATGCCCTCAGCGTAGGGCGGCCCGAAGCCGCCGTCCCCCCGCCGGTCCGCGCTCCCTTGCGACCGGCGCCCGCGGCCGGCCCGTACGGCAGCGGGCGCCGTACGGGCCACGCCCCCGTGTCTCAGCTGCTCCGGCGGGTCACGAACTCGGCCAGCGCCAGCAGGCCGCCCGCCGGCTCGGGATCGGGCACGGCCCGCGCCAGTTCCTGCATGGCCCGGCCCATCCGGTCGGCCGCCTCCGCCTGGGCCCAGTCCCGGCCGCCCGCCTGCTCCACGAGCAGCGCGGTCGCGGCCAGATCCTCCGCGCCCTCCCGGTACGGCCGCGCGTACAGCTCGGAGAGGTCGGCCGCCGCCGGGGAACCGGAGGTGAGCGCGGCGACGACGGGCAGCGACTTCTTGCGGGCCGCCAGGTCCGCCCCGGCCGGCTTGCCGGTGCGGCGCGGGTCGCCCCACAGCCCGATGACGTCGTCGATGAGCTGGAAGGCGAGCCCGGCCTCACGGCCGAACGCGTCCAGCGCCCGTACGTCCTCGTCGTCCGCGCCCGCGTACAGCGCGCCCAGGGCGGCGGCGCAGCCGAGCAGCGCGCCGGTCTTGGCCTCGGCCATGGCGAGCGTCTCGTCGAGGGTGATCCCCTCCGGTCCGCGCCGCTCCATCGCCGTGTCCGCCTGCTGTCCCGCGCACAGCTCGACGACGCAGTCCGCGAGCCGGGCGACCGCCGCCGCAGACGCCGGGTGCGGGTCGTCGGCGAGCAGCCGCAGGGCCAGCGCCTGGAGGGCGTCCCCCGCCAGGATCGCGTCGGCGTCGCCGAACACGGTCCAGGCGGTGGGCCGGTGGCGGCGGGTGGCGTCCCGGTCCATCACGTCGTCGTGGAGCAACGTGAAGTTGTGGACCAGCTCCACCGCGACCGCCGCCCGCACGGCCGCCGACCGGGCCCCGTCCCCGCCGAGCGCGGCGGCGGAGGCCAGGACGAGCGCGGGCCGGATCGCCTTGCCCGCGTTGCCCGCGGCCGGTGTCCCGTCCGCCTGCTGCCAGCCGAAGTGGTAGAGCGCCACCCTGCCGAGCGGGCCCGGCAGAGTGGTGAGCGCGGAGCGCAGCTCGGGATCGACCGACACCCGGGCCTGCCGGAGCAGTTCCGCCGCCTCGTGCCCGTCGGTGCCCTCCGCCGCGGGCTCCCGCCCCTCGGGAACCGGCCGCCCGCTCTCCCTCTGTGTCCCGATGGGCCTGTGCCTTTCCCCTGTCACGGCGAGCGCCGCGGGTACGCGGGCGCCGGGCGTCACTGCCAGCGGCCGATCTCGACGTTCTCCAGTACGCCGAGCGCGTCCGGCACCAGCACCGCGGCCGAGTAGTAGGCGGTCACCAGGTACTTGATGATGGCCTGTTCATTGATACCCATGAACCGCACGGACAAGCTCGGCTCGATCTCGTCCGGGATGCCGCCGGCGCGCAGGCCGATGACGCCCTGCTCCGCCTCGCCGGTACGCAGGGCGATGATCGAGGAGGTGCGGGCCTCGGAGACGGGGATCTTGTTGCACGGGTAGATCGGCACGCCCCGCCAGGTGGGGATGCGGTTGCCCGCGACGTCGATGGTCTCGGGGACCAGCCCGCGCCTGTTCAGCTCGCGGCCGATCGCGGAGATCGCGCGCGGGTGGGCGAGGAGCAGCTTGGTGCCGCGCCGGCGGCTGAGCAGCTCGTCCAGGTCGTCCGGGCCGGGGACGCCGTCGTGCGGCTGGATGCGCTGGTCGTACTCGCAGTTGTGCAGCAGGCCGAACTCGCGGTTGTTGACCAGCTCGTGCTCCTGGCGCTCCTTCAGCGCCTCGACCGTCAGCCGGATCTGCTGTTCGGTCTGGTTCATCGGCTGGTTGTAGAGGTCGGCCACGCGCGAGTGGATACGCAGGACGGTCTGGGCGACGCTCAGTTCGTACTCGCGGGGCCGGGCGTCGTAGTCGACGAAGGTGTGCGGGATGTCCGGCTCGCCGCTGTGGCCGGCGGAGAGGTCGATCTGCTTCTCGCCGTGGTTGTTGGTGGCCTGCCGGGGGATGGAACGCCGCTCCGCGAAGTGCGCGCGCAGGGAGTCGCTGCGCTCCGCGACCTGCTCCACCGCCTGGCGGGGCAGCACCAGCACCGTGCAGGCGGTCACGGCGCGGGCGGTGTACTCCCAGATGGCGTCGCCGTCGAGCAGGGCGCGGTCGCCGAAGTAGGCGCCGTCGGCGAGGACTCCGAGGACGGCGTCGTCGCCGTAGGGGCCGGTGCCGACCTTCTCCACCTTGCCGTGGGCGAGCAGGTACACCTCGTCGTCGGTGCTGCCGAAGGAGGCGATCACGTCGCCCGGGGAGTACTCCCGTTGCTCACAGCGCCGGGCCAGTTCGGAGAGCACCTCGTCGTCCTCGTAGGACCGCAGCGCCGGCAGCTCGCCCAGCTCCGCGGGGATGACCTCCACGCGGTCGCCGGTCTTCACGAACGTCACCCGGCCGTCGCCCACGGCGAAGGTCAGGCGCCGGTTCACCCGGTACGTACCGCCCTGGATGTCGACCCAGGGCAGCGCGCGCAGCAGCCACCGTGAGCTGATCTCCTGCATCTGCGGCACGGACTTGGTCGTGGTGGCCAGGTTCCGCGCGGCCGCCGTGCCGAGGCTCTGCTGCGGCCTGGTCTGCTCGGTGCGGATCTCTTCGCCTACCGACATAAGGAATTGCCCTCCCGGTCATGCCGGACGCCTCCGCGCCCGCCATCGATGTGCACGGCCCAGCCTTCCTCACGGAACGTGCCGGTGCTATTACACGAAAGAGCGGGAATGGATCACGGTTGGTCGGGGCACATACGCGTTTTCCGTAAGGGATCCCGCAGGGCGGCCACCGGGGCCGAAGTGGGCTCGCATGCAGGAAAGTTGACCGGATCGGCTCGTACAAGGGCCGAACGAGTAATAGACAGCGCTCCGCTTTGGTACAAGCCCCGTACGAGGCGGCCGCACCGGGCGGCCGTGCGAAGGGCTAAGGAGCCGGTGATGGCCTCACCGATGTCCGCGAGCAAGTTGCTGAAAGCGTTGAAGGCGGAGGGACTCACGGTCGTCGAGGTCGGTGACTGGCGAGAGCACAACCGCAATGCCAAGGGCGCCTGGGGCCCGGTCAACGGCGTGATGATCCACCACACCGCCACCAAGGGCAGCGCCAGTACGGTGAAACTGTGCCGCACGGGATACGAGGGCCTGCCCGGTCCGCTGTGTCACGGCGTCATCACCAAGGACGGCAGAGTCCACCTGATCGGCTACGGCCGGGCCAACCACGCCGGTCTCGGCGACGACGACGTGCTCCGCGCGGTGATCGCCGAGAAGGCGCTGCCGAAGGACAACGAGGCGAACACCGACGGCAACGCCCGCTTCTACGGCTTCGAGTGCGAGAACCTCGGCGACGGCGACGACCCGTGGCCCGAGGCGCAGCTGGAGGCCATCGAGAAGGCCGCCGCGGCGATCTGCCGCCACCACGGCTGGAACGAGCGGTCGGTCATCGGGCACCTGGAGTGGCAGCCGGGGAAGGTGGATCCGCGCGGGTTCACGATGAAGTCGATGCGTGAGCGCGTCCGGGACCGTCTGAAGTGACGCGGGGCGGAGCCGGGCGCGGCGGGGACGGAGCGACAATGGCGGTGTGTCCCGCCATGACGTTCCCGGCCCGCCCGCTCTGCGCCCCCAGCTGCCCTCGCCGCTGTGCGAGGCCGCGGACGAGCGGTTCGCGCGCCACGGCGTACGGCTGCTGCTCAAGCGGGACGACCTGATCCATCCCGAGCTGGTCGGCAACAAGTGGCGCAAGCTGGCGCCCAACCTCGCGGCGGCCGCCGGCCGTACGGTGCTCACCTTCGGCGGCGCGTACTCCAACCACCTGCGCGCCACGGCCGCCGCCGGCCGGCTGCTCGGCCTCTCCACGGTCGGGGTGGTGCGCGGGCAGGAGCTGGCGGACCGCCCGCTCAACGACTCCCTCGCGCGGTGCGCGGCCGACGGCATGCGACTGCACTTCGTGGACCGGTCGGCGTACCGCCGCAAGTCCGAACCGGAGACGCTGGCGGCGCTGCTGCGGGCGGCCGGGGCACCGGAGGCGTACGTCGTGCCGGAGGGCGGGAGCAACGCCGCCGCGGTGCGCGGCTGCCGGGCGCTGGGCGAGGAGCTGGGCGACCGGGCCGACGTGGTGGCCGTCGCATGCGGTACCGGCGGCACGCTGGCCGGACTCGCGGCGGGTCTGCCGCCCGGCCGGCGGGCGCTGGGCGTGCCGGTGCTCAAGGGCGGTTTCCTCGACGGCGACGTGCGGCGGCTGCAGGAGCGGGCGTTCGGCGGGCCGCGCGGCGACTGGAGCCTCGACGACCGCTTCCACTGGGGCGGCTACGCGCGCACCTCCCCCGCGCTCGACGCCTTCGCGGACGACTTCGAGCGGCGTCACGGGCTGCCCGTCGAGCGCCTCTACGTGGCGAAGCTGCTGTACGCCCTGGTGACGCTGACGGAGGAGGGCGCGTTCCCGCGCGGGACGACGCTCGCGGCGGTGATCACCGGCCGCCCGTTCCCGCCTCCCCAGGACGGCCGCCCGTCCCCGCAGCCCGGGGACGGCTGACCGCTCACGCCGTCTCGCGGTACGCCGCCGCCTCCTCCAGGTCCAGCCGGCGCAGCAGCGTGCGCAGCATCTCGTCGTCGATGTAGCGGCCGTCGCGGAGCTTGACGAAGACGTCGCGTTCGGCGCTGATCATCTCTCGGGAGAGCCGGCGGTAAGTGTCGTCGACGTTCTCCCCGGTGACGGGGTTGACCTGGCCGAGCCGTTCCCAGACGGCGTTGCGGCGGCGTTCCAGGACGGTGCGCAGCCGCTCGGCCAGCGGGCCCGGCAGGGCGTTGCGCTCGTCGGTCAGCAGGGCGTCCAGGCGCTGTTCGGCGGCCCGGGACGCCTGTGCCTGGGCGTTGGCCTCGGCAAGGGTCTCGGCCCGGACGTCGTGGGAGGGGAACTTCAGCAGGCGGATCAGCGGCGGCAGGGTCACGCCCTGGACGACGAGCGTGCCGATGACCGTGGTGAAGGTCAGGAACAGGATGAGGTTGCGCTCGGGGAAGGGTTCGCCGCCGGGCAGGGTGAGCGGGACGGAGAAGGCGATGGCCAGGGAGACCACGCCCCGCATGCCGGCCCAGGCGATGACGAAGGGCTGCTTCCAGGTGGGGTTCTCCTCACGCGCGCGTACGCGTGCCGAGAGACGGGGCAGGAAGGTCGCCGGGTAGGACCACACGAACCGCGCGGCGACGACCACCAGGAACACGGCGAGCGCGTACCAGGCGGCGTCGATCCCCTCGTACTCGCCGAGGCCCTTGAGGACCACCGGGAGCTGGAGTCCGATGAGCGCGAACACCGCGGACTCCAGGACGAAGGCGACCATCTTCCACACCGCGTCCTCCTGGAGCCGGGTGGCGAAGTCGACCTCCCACGCGCGGTGGCCGAGGTAGAGCGCGACGACGACCACGGCCAGCACTCCGGAGGCGTGCACCTGCTCGGCGACCGCGTAGGCGACGAAGGGGATGAGCAGCGAGAGCGTGTTCTGCAGCAGCGGCTCCTTCAGCCGGGTGCGCAGCCAGTGCAGCGGCACCATCAGCACCAGGCCGACGCCGACGCCGCCGACCGCCGCGATCAGGAACTCGCCGATCCCCCCGGCCCAGGTGGCGCCCTCGCCGACCGCCGCGGCGAGCGCGACCTTGTAGGCGGTGATGGCGGTGGCGTCGTTCACCAGGGACTCGCCCTGGAGGATCGTGGTGATCCGGTTGGGCAGTCCGACCCGGCGGGCGACGGCGGTCGCGGCCACCGCGTCCGGCGGCGCCACGACCGCGCCGAGCACCAGCGCGGCGGTCAGCGGCAGTCCGGGCACGATGACGTACGCGGCCCAGCCGACCACGAAGGTCGCGAACAGGACGTACCCCACGGACAGCAGCGCCACGGGTCTCAGCTGGGCGCGCAGGTCCAGGTAGGAGCTCTCGGTTCCGGCCGTGTACAGCAGTGGCGGGAGCAGGAGCGGCAGCACGATGTGCGGGTCGAGGGTGTAGTCCGGCACGCCCGGCAGGTAGCTGACCGCCAGGCCCACCGCGACCAGCAGCAGCGGCGCCGGCACCGGTGTGCGCCGTCCCGCCGCGGCCACCGCCGCACTGCCCGCCACCAGCAACAGCAGCGGCATCACGTCCATGGTCCTCGCCCACCCTTTTTCCTCCGCGCGGTCTTCCGCGCGCCCGTCGTAACCTGGCAATCATGAAACAGTGCACGCACGCCGACGCGCTGCCGCACCCGGAGCCCGCACCGCTGACCGCGACGTGCCCGGAGTGCCTGGCGGCAGGGACGGATCCGGTGCAGCTGCGGCTGTGCCTCACCTGTGGTCATGTCGGCTGCTGCGACTCCTCGCCGGGACGCCATGCCACGGGTCATCATGAGGGGACCGGTCACCCGGTGATGCGGACCTTCGAGCCGGGCGAGGAGTGGCGCTGGTGCTTCGTGGACCACGTGCTGGTGTAGTGGGAAGAAGGGACGGTTCGACCGCCTGAGCCCTGGGTACGTCAACCCGGCGCGCGGTCTTCCGATTTGGGCCCGCCCGACCCCTAGCCACTGTGCGTGTTCGCGTGTTTACTATGAGTGACAGCAAGGGGTTGGGGTCTCGGGGACAGGAAAGTACGGAGCGCGATAACGTCACCGCTGAACCACGTATCGCGTCACCGCGTTACCCGAGGGGCGACTCTCGGCCCTGAAACGCTTGTACCACCTTGGAGGTGAGGGTGTCCCAGATCGCAGGCGAGCCCGCGACCCAGGACTTCGTGGAAGTCCGGCTGCCGGCCGCGGGGGCCTACCTGTCGGTGCTGCGTACGGCGACGGCCGGCCTCGCGGCCCGTTTGGACTTCACCCTCGACGAGATCGAGGACCTGCGCATCGCGGTGGACGAGGCCTGCGCGATCCTGCTCCAGCAGGCCGTGCCCGGCTCCGTGCTCAGCTGTGTCTTCCGACTCGTCGACGACTCACTGGAGGTCACCGTCTCGGCACCGACCACCGACGGTCACGCTCCGTCACGGGACACCTTCGCCTGGACCGTGCTGTCCGCGTTGGCGGGCAAGGTCTCCTCCGCCGTGGACGAGGACAAGACCGTGTCGATCAGCCTCTACAAACAGCGCGGCGCGGGACCCGGGCCGGCGTGAGGAACGGGGACGGGCCGGTGCGGGACGAAGAGCGCGGCACACGGGAGCCACCGGCCGAGGGCGTCCGCGCCCCGGGCGCGGCCCGGCGCAGGGCGGACGGCATCGACGGCATCCCCGAGCAGGCCCGCCCGCACCCCGAGGACGCCGCGGAGAGCGGCGCCCCGGGCGCCGGTCGTCGGGGCGGGGACGGTGCCGTGCAGGACGGGCCTTCGGACGGGCGGGGCGGGGGTCATCCCGTCCAGCCCGGCCGAGCGGAGGCAAGGGCTCCGGAAAGGGCTACGGGCGGGACGATGAGCGAGCACGAGCGACACTCCGGAAACGACCCGCAGGACCGCAGCGGGGCGCGTGCCATGTTCACCGAGCTGCGCGGGATGAGCGACGGCAGCCCCGAGTACGCGGAGCTGCGCAACCGGCTGGTGCGGATGCACCTGCCGCTGGTCGAGCACCTCGCGCGCCGCTTCCGCAACCGCGGGGAGCCGCTGGACGACCTCACCCAGGTCGCCACGATCGGGCTGATCAAGTCGGTCGACCGCTTCGACCCGGAGCGCGGCGTGGAGTTCTCCACGTACGCGACGCCGACGGTCGTCGGCGAGATCAAGCGGCACTTCCGGGACAAGGGCTGGGCGGTGCGCGTGCCGCGCCGGCTCCAGGAGCTGCGGCTGTCGCTGACCACGGCCACGGCGGAGCTCTCCCAGCTGCACGGCCGCTCCCCCACCGTGCACGAGCTGGCCGAGAAGCTGGCCATCTCGGAGGAGGAGGTCCTGGAGGGCCTGGAGTCCGCCAACGCGTACTCCACGCTGTCCCTGGACGTCCCCGACACCGACGACGAGTCCCCGGCGGTCGCCGACACCCTCGGCGCGGAGGACGAGGCCCTGGAGGGCGTGGAGTACCGGGAGTCGCTCAAACCGCTCCTGGAGGACCTGCCGCCCCGGGAGAAGCGCATCCTGCTGCTGCGCTTCTTCGGCAACATGACCCAGTCGCAGATCGCGCAGGAGGTCGGCATCTCGCAGATGCACGTCTCGCGGCTGCTGGCGCGCACGCTGGCCCAGCTGCGGGAGAAGCTGCTGGTCGAGGAGTAGCCCGGAGCTACTTCGGGGCGTTCCCGGGGCCCTTGATCCCGAGGGCCCGGGTCGTCTCGGGATTGACGATCAGCACCAGCGCCGCCACCGCCACCACGGCGAGCGCGATCCCCGCGGGGATGGCGATGCTGTCGGCCTGGAGCAGGTTGTAGGCCACCGGCAGCGCCATGATCTGCGTGATCAGGGCCGGGCCGCGGCTCCAGCCGCGACGGGCGAGCAGCCCGCGGGCGGCGAGCAGCGGCAGCAGGGCGAGGACGATCAGGGTGACGCCGCCGGTGACGGCCTGGGTGCGGTCGTCGGGGTGTCCCGTGAGACCGCCCACCAGCATCCAGGCACCGCCGGCGACGAGCGCGAGGCCCTCCAGGCCGGCCAGCGCGGCCGCCACGGTCAGCCGGACGGGACGGGCGCCCGCCTCCCCGGCGGGGGCGGCGGCGTCGGCACTGGGGTTCGGCTCACTGCTCACCCCTGAAGGGTAGCCCGCACCGCCCGGACGCCCGCCGACGAGGTTCACGTCGGTGCGCGCACCCCGATCCACCAGCGGGTCTGGGCCCGGTACCGCCCAGTAGGTACCCTGCAGACCATGCGTGCACTTCTCGTGGTCAATCCGGCGGCAACCACCACGAGCGCGCGCACGCGCGACGTGCTGATCCACGCGCTCGCCAGCGAGATGAAGCTGGAGGCGGTCACCACCGAGTACCGCGGCCACGCGCGCGACCTCGGCCGGCAGGCGGCGCAGAGCGACGACATCGAGCTGGTGGTGGCCCTCGGCGGCGACGGCACGGTCAACGAGGTCGTCAACGGACTGCTGCACGCCGGTCCCGACCCGGAGAACCTGCCCCGGCTCGCGGTGGTGCCCGGCGGGTCCACCAATGTCTTCGCCCGCGCCCTCGGTCTGCCCAACCACGCGGTGGAGGCCACCGGCGCCCTGCTGGACGCGCTGCGCGAGGGCCGCGAGCGGACCGTCGGCCTGGGGCTGACCTCCGGCACCCGGGGCTCGGAGGACGAGGCCGTGCCGTCCCGCTGGTTCACCTTCAACGCGGGTCTCGGATTCGACGCCGGGGTGGTCGGCCGGGTCGAGCAGCAGCGCGAGCGGGGCCGGAAGTCCACCCACGCCCTTTACGTGCGTCAGGTGCTGCGCCAGTTCTTCGGCGAGGCGCACCGCCGGCAGGGGACGATCACGCTGGAGCGGCCGGGCCAGGACCCGGTGACCGATCTGGTGCTCTCCATAGTCTCGAACACCTCTCCGTGGACGTTCCTGGGCAATCACCCGATGTACGCGTCGCCTAAGGCGTCGTTCGATAAAGGGCTCGACGTTCTCGGTCTGAGCCGGATGACGACGGCGGCGGTTGCCCGGTATGGCACCCAGTTGCTCACTTCGTCCCCCGAGCGCGGACCGCACGGCCGGCACGCTGTCTCTCTGCACGACATGTCCGAGTTCACCTTGCATTCGAAGGTGCCGCTCCCCCTGCAGATGGACGGTGACCACCTGGGGCTGCGTACGAGCGTGACGTTCACAGGCGTACGCCGTGCACTGCGTGTGATTGTGTGAGCAGAAGCAGCTAAAGTCCTTTCACTCGAACGTTTAGGCCAGGGTCCACCCCATGGAAGTACGGCTGTGACCTAGTCGACACCGAAGAATCAAAAAAAACTTTCCAGAAGGGGTTGTATCCGCCGCTGAGGTTTGCGAGTCTCTACGTGGCGATCGGGACGGCCCCGCAAGACCGGCCTCCACAGATCACCGGAACCCCTCTACACACACAGGACCACGCCAGGGAACCTGGCGGTCGGCCCTTCACTTGTTGAGGGATTCGTGAAAGCGTTCACATTCACAAGCACTTGCACGTAATACCAAGGAGAGGTAGCAGCCATGGACTGGCGTCACCGCGCCGTTTGCCGCGAGGAAGACCCCGAGCTCTTCTTCCCCATCGGCAACACCGGTCCTGCGCTGCTGCAGATCGAGGAAGCCAAGGCCGTCTGCCGTCGCTGCCCGGTTATGGAGCAGTGTCTGCAGTGGGCGCTCGAGTCCGGTCAGGACTCCGGCGTCTGGGGTGGTCTCAGCGAGGACGAGCGCCGTGCCATGAAGCGCCGCGCCGCCCGCAACCGGGCCCGTCAGGCCTCCGCCTGACACACCCGCCCCACAACAGCCTCAGCCCGGCGGCGCGTACAGCGAGTACGCATCTCCCGCCCCCGAGCCGCAGCGCGCAGTATCCCCCGCAGCGAGCACTGGCCCCGGATCACCGTCGATCCGGGGCTCTTTGCTGTCCGGCGGCAGCACCCTCCCGCCGCCCTCCCGCCGCGGCGGGCTACTTCTGCGAGCTCACCGGGATGTCGAGGATCACCCGGGTGCCGCGCCCGGGGGCCGGCACCATGTCGAAGGACCCGGTCAACTCGCCCTCCACCAGGGTGCGGACGATCTGCAGGCCCAGGTTGCCTGAGCGGTGCGGGTCGAATCCCTCGGGCAGGCCGACGCCGTCGTCCTGGACGGTGACCAGGAGCCGGGTCTCCTTCGAGGTGCCGCCGCGGACCGCCGAGACCTCGACCGTGCCGGTGTCGCCGTCCCGGAAGCCGTGCTCCAGCGCGTTCTGCAGGACCTCGGTCAGCACCATGGACAGCGGGGTGGCCACCTCGGCGTCCAGGATGCCGAAGTGCCCGGTGCGCCGGCCGGCCACCTTGCCCGGGGAGATCTCGGCGACCATCGCCAGCACCCGGTCGGCGATCTCGTCGAACTCCACCCGCTCGTCCAGATTCTGGGACAGCGTCTCGTGGACGATGGCGATCGAGCCGACCCGGCGCACGGCCTCCTCCAGCGCCTCCCGCCCGCGCTCGGACTCGATCCGGCGGGCCTGGAGCCTGAGCAGGGCGGCCACCGTCTGGAGGTTGTTCTTCACCCGGTGGTGGATCTCCCGGATGGTGGCGTCCTTGGTGATCAACTCACGCTCTCGACGGCGCAGTTCCGTGACGTCGCGCAGCAGGACCAGTGAACCGATGCGCGTGCCCTTGGGCTTGAGCGGGATGGCGCGGAACTGGATGACGCCGTCGTTGGCCTCGATCTCGAACTCGCGCGGCGCCCAGCCGCTGGCCAGTTTGGCGAGCGCCTCGTCCACCGGGCCCCTGGACGGGGCGAGTTCGGCGGTGGTGCTGCCCAGGTGGTGGCCGACCAGGTCGGCGGCGAGCCCCATCCGGTGGTAGGCCGACAGCGCGTTCGGGGAGGCGTACTGGACGATGCCGTCGCCGTCGACCCTGATCAGGCCGTCGCCGACCCGGGGCGAGGCGTCCATGTCGACCTGCTGGTTCTCGAACGGGAAGGCGCCCGCCGCGATCATCTGGGCGAGGTCCGAGGCGCTCTGGAGATAGGTGAGTTCCAGGCGGCTCGGAGTGCGCACGGTCAGCAGGTTGGTGTTGCGGGCGATCACCCCGAGGACGCGGCCTTGGCGCCGTACCGGGATGGACTCGACACGGACCGGGACCTCCTCGCGCCACTCCGGGTCGCCCTCGCGCACGATCCGGCCCTCGTCCAGGGCCGCGTCCAGCATGGGCCGCCGGCCGCGCGGGACGAGGTGGCCGACCATGTCGTCCTGATAGGAGGTGGGGCCGGTGTTGGGCCGCATCTGGGCGACGGAGACGTACCGGGTGCCGTCGCGGGTGGGGACCCACAGGACGAGGTCGGCGAAGGAGAGGTCGGAGAGGAGCTGCCACTCCGAGACCAGCAGGTGCAGCCATTCGAGGTCGGACCTGTCGAGGGCGGTGTGCTGGCGTACGAGTTCGTTCATGGAGGGCACGTGGTGAGCGTACCTGGCGGTACGGACCAAGCCCGCGTAGCGGCCGTCCGGCGCCCGCGGGGCCCGGGAACACCCGCGGGCCGCGGCACCTGGGAGGGACCCTCAGCCCTCCCGGCACCGCAGCCCGGAGCAATATCGGCCGGGGGATGTGCGGTCCCGGTCGGCCGAGGTCGAGGAGCCGGGGCAGTCAGGGCAGAGAGCCTCGGTTCCTCGGTCCGCCCTCCTGTGCGGGGAGAGCGGAGGTCTTGACGGTGCCCATTCTGGACTAGACCACTATCGGTGTCCATGCACGGAACGGCTCCGTTTTTGTCACTTCCCGCCGACTGCTCGGACGTCCGAGCAGTGGGCAGCAGCCTAGCCGTCCGATTGGCATGTGTCCGGTGCCCCGGAGAACCTGGGAGGGCGAGGGGTGCTCTGTTAGATTGGTCTAAACCACCGGACCAGAAAACCACTCGACCAGGTCCTCTCCCCAGAACGGCAGGCCAGCGTGGAAGTTGTCATCGTTCCGGACGCCAGGGCGGGCGGCGAGCTGATCGCCGGAGCCCTGGCACAGCTCTTGGCGCGCAAGCCCGACGCCCTGCTCGGAGTGGCCACCGGCTCGACGCCGCTGCCCGTGTACGAGGCGCTGGCGGCCCGGGTGAGGTCCGGGACCGCGGACACCTCGCGGGCGCGGATAGCCCAGCTCGACGAGTACGTGGGACTGCCGGCCGAGCACCCGGAGTCCTACCGGTCGGTGCTGCGGCGCGAGGTGCTGGAGCCGCTCGGCATCCCGATGGACGCGTTCATGGGCCCCGACGGCACGGCGGCGGACGTGGCCGCGGCCTGTGCGGCGTACGACCGCGCGCTGGCCGGGGCCGGCGGCGTCGACCTCCAGTTGCTGGGCATCGGTACGGACGGGCACATCGGCTTCAACGAGCCGTGCTCCTCGCTGGCCTCGCGGACCCGGATCAAGACGCTGACCGAGCAGACCCGGGTGGACAACGCGCGCTTCTTCGACGGGGACATCGAGCAGGTGCCGCACCACGTGATCACGCAGGGCATCGGCACCATCCTGGAGGCGCGCCACCTGGTGCTGCTCGCCACCGGCGAGGGCAAGGCCGACGCGGTCGCGGCGACGGTGGAGGGGCCGGTCGCGGCGGTGTGCCCGGCCTCGGCGCTCCAGCTCCACCCGCACGCGACGGTCGTCGTCGACGAGCCGGCCGCGGCGAAGCTGAAGCTCGCCGACTACTTCCGGCACACCTACGCGAACAAGCCGGAGTGGCAGGGCATCTGAGGCCCCGCGGAACACAGGAGTCGCGTGCGTTTGAGCCGCGTACGACGGTAAAGGCGCCGGTCCCCACGGAGGGGGGCCGGCGCCTTCGCCGTGCGTACCCGCTACGCGCCCGCGACGACCTCCGCCGCCGCGCGGCCGCAGACCCGGGCCGCGCCGTAGGTGGCCACGTGCAGGGCGCCGCGGGGGGCGGCCCCGGGGAGGCCCATCTCGATCACGACCGTGTCGGGGCGGGCCGCGAGCAGGGTGTCGAGGGCCGCTCCCATCCACGGGTGGCGGTGCTCGTCGCGGACGACGGCCACCACCCGGCGCGGACCGGCCGCGCGCAGCACCTCCTCGCCCGCGTCCGGCCCGGTGAAGCTGCCGGTCTCGGTGCCGGGGAGC
This sequence comes from Streptomyces sp. CRN 30, assembly GCF_034105845.1. Classification (NCBI taxonomy): domain Bacteria; kingdom Bacillati; phylum Actinomycetota; class Actinomycetes; order Kitasatosporales; family Streptomycetaceae; genus Streptomyces; species Streptomyces sp. CRN 30. The sequence goes on from NZ_JAVRHI010000305.1 coordinate 29,212, forward strand.
AGCCGGAACAGTTCGGGCGCGACTCCCCACGGCGTCTCGTCGCCGACGGCGATGTTCGGCGCGGGGCTGAGAGAGGCGACGTAGGGCGGCTCGCTGAGGGGAGTGAAGCCCTCGGCGCCGGTGACGCGCAGGGCGCGGCGGGCGGCGCGCAGGCCCACCTCCTCGTCGGGGGCGAGAGGCGTCCCGGCGCTCCGCGCGGCGGTCGTCCAGCGGGCGAGGGCGCGGACCCGCTCGGCCGCGTCGGCCAGGCGCTCCTCGGGCAGGTCGCCCGCGCGCACGGCCGCGACCAGGGCGTCGCGCAGCCGCCGTACGGTCTCCTCGTCGGAGAGGCCGCCGCCCACGCAGATGGCGTCGGCGCCGGCGGCGATCGCGAGGACGGTGCCGCGTTCGATGCCGTAGGTGCCGGAGATGGCCCGCATCTCGATGCCGTCGGTGACGATCAGGCCGTCGTAGCCGAGTTCGCCGCGCAGGAGGTCGGTGAGGATGCGGGGCGAGAGGGTGCCGGGGCGGTCCGGGTCCAGGGCCGGGGCGAGGATGTGGGCGCTCATCACCGCGCGCGTGCCGGCCGCGATGGCCGCGCGGAACGGCACGAGGTCGCGCTCGGCGAGGACGGTGGCGTCGGCGTCGATGCGGGGCACCGCGTGGTGGGAGTCGACGGCGGTGTCGCCGTGGCCGGGGAAGTGCTTGGTGCAGGCGGCGACGCCCGCCGACTGCAGGCCGGTGACGTAGGCGGCGGTGTGCCGGGCGACCAGGGCGGGGTCGGCGCCGAAGGACCGTACGCCGATCACCGGGTTGTCGGGGTTGGCGTTGACGTCGGCGGCGGGCGCCCAGTCGAAGTCGACGCCGCAGGCGGCCAGCCGGCGGCCCAGTTCGGCGGCGACGGCCCTGGTCAGGCCGGGGTCGTCGACGGCGCCGAGGGCGTGGTTGCCGGGGAAGGACGAGCCGGTGCGCACTTCCAGGCGGGTGACGTCGCCGCCCTCCTCGTCGATCGCGACGAGGACGTCGTCGCGCTCGGCGCGCAGCCGGGCGGTGAGGGCGGCCACCTGCTCGGCGGTGGCGATGTTGCGGCCGAAGAGGCCGACGGAGCCGAGGCCCTCGTCGAGGCGGCGCAGCAGCCAGTCGGGGGCGGTGGTGCCGGCGAAGCCGGGCTGGAGGACGGCGAGGGCGTCGCGGGTCAGGGTGTCGGTGGTGCCGGCGAGGGTGGTCATCGCGGGGTCATCCCTTCACGGCGCCGTCGGTCAGGCCGCTGACGGCCCGGCGCTGGAGAAAGACGAAGAGGATCAGGATCGGGACGGCGAACAGGGAGGAGGCGGCCATGGTGGCGCCCCAGTCGTTGCCGAAGACGCTCTGGAAGCTGGTCAGCCACAGCGGCAGCGTCTGGGCGTCGGCCTCCTTGTTCAGCACCAGGACCAGCGGCAGTTCGTTCCAGGCGGTGATGAAGCCGAACATCGAGGTGGACATCAGGCCCGGCGCGAGCAGCGGCAGGATGACCCGGCGGAAGGCCTGGGCGCGGGTGCAGCCGTCGACCATCGCGGACTCCTCCAGCTCCTTGGGCACGGCGGCGACGAAGCCGCGCAGCGTCAGGATGGTGAAGGGCAGGATCATCATCATGTAGAAGAGCGTCAGCGGCACGAGGCTGTTCAGCATCTTCGCGTCCCGGACGATCATGTACATCGCGATGATCATGACTTCCCACGGTGCCATCTGGGCCACCATGAAGCCGACGACGAAGCCGCGCCGTCCCTTGAACCGCATCCGTGCCAGGGCGAAGGACCCGGCCAGCGCGATGATCAGAGAGAAGACCACGGCGAGGACGGTGACGGTCAGGGAGTTGGTGACGAACGTCCAGAAGTTGTCGGCGGCGACCGCGTCCTGGAAGTGGTCGAGGGTGATGTCGGTCGGGAACCAGACCGGGGTGTCGGAGAGGATGTCGCCGGTCGGTTTGAAGGCCGTGGCGAACATCCAGTACACGGGGAAGACGAAGCCGATGAACAACACGACGGCCGTGACGTTGGGCCACAGGCGGCCGAAGAGCGAGCGCTTCACAGCTCGTCCTCCTCTTGCTTGAGCACGATCCGCAGGTAGTAGGCGGTGAGGCCGAGCAGGATCAGGATGGTCAGGACGGCGATCGCGGCGCCCATGCCGTAGTGCTGGTTGCCGACGCCCTCGACGTAGGCGTAGACGGGCAGGATCTCGGTGAGCCGGTCCGGGCCGCCGCCGTTGATGGTGAAGACCTGCACGAACGCCTTGAAGACCCAGATGATCTCCAGGAACGTCGTCGCGTAGAGGAAGGGGCGCAGGAACGGCATGGTGACCGTGGTGAAGCTCCGCCAGCCGCCGGCGCCGTCCAGGGAGGCCGCCTCGTACAGTTCCCTCGGGATGGTGGTCGTCGCGGCGTAGAGGTTGATCGCGACGAACGGGATGGACATCCAGACGATCAGCAGGGTGACGACGAAGAACGTCGACATCTGGCTGCTGGTCCAGGAGTAGTCGGCCATCGAGTGCCAGCCGAGCTTGTCCAGGACGTAGTTGACGACGCCGAAGCGCTGGGCGAACAGCCACTGGTAGACGGTGGTCGCGGCGACCACCGGCATGGCCCAGGCCAGTACCAGGCCGATCAGCAGGGTGATCCGCATCCGCTTGCCGAGCCGGGCCAGGAGCAGTCCGACCAGGGTGCCCGCGATCATGATCAGGACAACGTTGACGGCCGTGAACAGGATCGAGCGCAGGGTGACGCGCCAGAAGTCCTCGCCGGTGAGGACCTGCCGGTAGTTCTCGATGCCGTTCCACTCGGTGACGTGCTGGATCAGCTGCGCCATGTTGAGGTTCTGGAAGGACAGCAGCAGGTCCTTCAGCAGCGGCCAGCCGAGCAGCAGCACGGTGGCCGCCACGGCGGGCAGCAGCAACAGGTACGGGCCGAGCGCGGCGGTGCGCGACCCGCCTCGGGGGGTCGGCCCGCCGGATGCCCCGCCGTTCGTCTTGCTGACGTCCGCCGGACCGGAGGGCGGCCGTTCGGTCTGCACGGTCATGCTCGCGATCTCTCTTCCCGTCCTGTGACGCCGGGGGCGGGGGACGGCCGCCGTGGCCGTCCCCCGCATCCGCGGACGCGTCCTACTGCTGCTGCGCCAGGCGCTTGTTGAACTCGCCCTCGACCTGCTTGGCGGCCTCGGCCGGCGTCTTGCCGTTGAGCACGGCGGTCATGTAGGTCTTGATCGGGTTGGGCGCGTTCTCGACGGCCGCCCACTCCGCGATCAGCGGCGTGGTGCCACCGCCGGCGGCGGCGGGCGCGGCGGCCTCGGCGGCGGCGTTGCCCTTCAGGTTGGTCTGCAGCGACTCCTTGTTCGGGATGACGCCGTTGACCTTGGCGAGCTGGCCCTCGTACTTGTCGGAGAGGGCGAGCTTCAGGAACTCCTTGGCCAGGTCCTGCTTGGTGGAACCGGCCGCGACGGCGAGGTTGGAGCCGCCGAGGAAGACGCCCTCGGGCTTGTCGGCCGTGTCACCGGGGATGGTGAAGTAGCCGATCTCCTTCTCGATCTCGGGGTTGGCCTCGATCGCGATGCCGGCTTCCCAGCCCATGCCGACGAAGGCGCCGACCTTGCCCTTGCCGAAGACCTCGCCCTGCTGCGGGGTGGCCTCGTCCTTGTCCTTGGGGGCCTCGGAGAGCGCCTGGAACTTCTTGTAGGTCTCCATGGCGGCGGCGACCTTGGGGTCGTCGAGGTTGGAGACGTACTTGTCGCCGTCCTTCTTGACCAGTTCGCCGCCCTCGCCGACGACCAGGCCGACGAAGTGGTACCAGTTCTGGCCGGGCAGGTAGATCGGCTCGGCGTCGGTCTTCTCGCCGATGGTCTTCAGGTCGTCGTAGAACTCGTCGCGGGTCTTGGGGGTGTCCTTGATACCCGCCTCGGACCAGATCTTCTTGTTGTAGAGGACGACGCGGTTGGCGAAGTACCAGGGGGCCGCGTACTGCTTGCCCTCGAAGACGGAGGAGTTGTTGAGGGAGTCGGTCCAGTCGCCGCCGATCTCGGACTTGAGGTCGCCGAGGTCGGCGAGGCCGCCGGTCTTGGCGTAGGCGGGGGTCTGGGTGTTGCCGATCTCGAAGACGTCCGGGGGGTTCTCCTCGGAGAGGGCGGTGGTCAGCTTCTGCTGGATGCCGTTCCACTGCTGGACCTTGAACTCGACCTTCGAGCCGGTCTTCTTCTCGAAGGCGGTGCCCAGCTCCTTCTGCCACCCGTCGGGCGAGGAGCCGTCCATCACCCACACGGTGAGCGTCTGGCCCTCCGACCCGGCCTCGCTGTCGCCGCCGTCGCCACCGCACGCGGCGATGGAGACCATCATGCCCGCGACACCGATCGCGGATATCAGCTTGCGCTTCACGCCACCCTCCTCAGGGATGCCACAAACCCCCCTGCCTCCCCGCGGTAACTCGCCGACGCGTGACCGCCCTTGGGCCGGGACCTGGACCAATGGTGTAGACCAGTACGGGGAGCCTGGCCCAGACCATTAGGGCTGTCAAGGGTGTTCAACCCCCCTCCCCGCCTCCGTGATGCGACCGAGATATGCAGGGACCTTTCATTCCGCAAGCGGCCAAACCGGCGGCCGTCGGCGGCCGTACCAATCCGGTGCGCGCACCCCCGCGACCGGTCGCCACGCGCGCGTACCACTGCCCCCGCGCGGCGCGGTGGACTAGACCAACGGAGGCCCCAGAGGTATACAGAGGGGATCACGGAGCGTGCGGGACCCCCCGCGGCGAGCCGTGCCACGATTGAGCCGTGGCCGACCGGGGACGTCGGCCGTGGCGGCACCCGGAGCCGGGAAGGCAGAGATGAGCACCGACGTCAGCAGTGCGGAGAACGAGGGTGGGGCGACCGTCCGTACCGCGCGCGTGCCCAAGTACTACCGACTGAAGAAGCACCTCCTCGACATGGTGCGTACGCAGGCGCCGGGCACCCCCGTCCCGCCCGAGCGCACGCTGGCCGCCGAGTTCGACACCTCCCGCACGACCGTGCGCCAGGCGCTTCAGGAACTGGTCGTGGAGGGCCGCCTGGAGCGCATCCAGGGCAAGGGCACCTTCGTCGCCAAGCCGAAGGTCTCGCAGGCGCTGCAACTGACCTCCTACACCGAGGACATGCGCGCCCAGGGTCTGGAACCGACGTCCCAGTTGCTGGACATCGGCTACATCACCGCCGACGACCGGATCGCCGGGCTGCTGGACATCACCGCCGGCGGCCGGGTGCTGCGCATCGAGCGGCTGCGGATGGCCAACGGCGAGCCGATGGCGATCGAGACCACCCACCTGTCGGCCAAGCGCTTCCCCGCGCTGCGCCGCTCCCTGGTCAAGTACACGTCCCTCTACACGGCGCTCGCCGAGGTCTACGACGTCCACCTCGCCGAGGCCGAGGAGACCATCGAGACGTCGCTGGCCACGCCGCGCGAGGCCGGGCTCCTCGGCACCGACGTCGGCCTGCCGATGCTGATGCTCTCCCGGCACTCCCTGGACCGGAAGGGACAGCCGGTGGAGTGGGTGCGGTCGGTGTACCGGGGCGACCGGTACAAGTTCGTGGCCCGCCTGAAGCGCCCCGTCGACTGACGTACGGCGCCCCGTCGACTGACGCACGACGCCCCGTCGACCGGCGCGCGGGGTGTGGCGGAAGGCGCCGTCCTCCTCTACGTTCCCCACGTCGCCTGAATTGACGGCAGGGACGGGAGGACCGCCCGGTGCGTACCGCGAACGTCCGAACCATCGTCGTGTGGACCGTCGTCGCGCTGGTCGGCGCGGCGGGCTGGACCGTGCTCGCGCTCTCCCGGGACGAGGAGGTCTCGGCCGCCTGGATGGTGGCGGCGGCCCTCGGCTCGTACGCCATCGCCTACCGCTTCTACGCGAGGTTCATCGCGTACCGCGTCCTCAAGGTCGACGCGACCCGGGCCACCCCCGCGGAGCGGCTGGACAACGGCATCGACTTCCACCCCACCGACCGCCGGGTGCTGCTAGGCCACCACTTCGCGGCGATCGCGGGCGCCGGACCGCTGGTCGGTCCCGTGCTGGCCGCGCAGATGGGGTATCTGCCGGGCACGATCTGGATCATCGTCGGAGTCATCTTCGCGGGTGCCGTGCAGGACATGGTGGTGCTGTTCTTCTCCACCCGCCGCGACGGCCGCTCGCTGGGACAGATGGCGCGCGAGGAGATCGGCCCGTACGGCGGGGCGGCCGCCCTGGTGGCCGCCTTCGCGATCATGATCATCCTGCTCGGGGTGCTGGCGCTGGTCGTCGTCAACGCGCTGGCGCACTCCCCCTGGGGCACGTTCTCCATCGCGATGACCATCCCGATCGCCCTGCTGATGGGCTTCTACCTGCGGGTGCTGCGGCCCGGCCGGGTCATCGAGGTCTCCCTGATCGGAGTGGCGCTGCTGCTGCTCGCGCTGGTCTCGGGCCGCTGGGTCGCGGAGTCGTCGTGGGCGGACACCTTCACCCTCGCCCCGTCCACACTGGTGATCTGGCTGGTGGCGTACGGCTTCATCGCCTCGATCCTGCCGGTGTGGACGCTGCTCGCGCCGCGCGACTACCTCTCCACCTTCCTCAAGATCGGCACCATCGTGCTGCTGGCGCTCGGGGTCGTGGTCTCCGTGCCGACGCTGCGGATGGACGCCGTCACCGACTTCGCCTCGCGCGGGGACGGACCGGTCTTCGCGGGGTCGCTCTTCCCGTTCGTCTTCATCACCATCGCCTGCGGCGCGCTCTCCGGCTTCCACGCGCTGATCTCCTCCGGCACGACGCCGAAGATGATCCAGAAGGAGACGCAGGTCCGGATGATCGGCTACGGCTCCATGCTGATGGAGTCCTCCGTCGCGGTGATGGCGCTGGTCGCGGCGAGCGTCATCGACCCGGGCCTGTACTTCGCGATGAACGCGCCGGCGGGTGTCGTCGGCACCACCGTGGAGAACGCCTCGCAGGTGGTGACGGGGTGGGGCTACTCCATCTCCCCCGGTGACCTGGCCCAGGCCGCGAAGGACGTCGAGGAGGCGAGCCTGCTCTCCCGTACCGGCGGCGCCCCCACCCTCGCGATCGGCATCTCGCAGATCTTCTCCGACGTGACCGGCGGGAGTCTGCGCGCCTTCTGGTATCACTTCGCCATCATGTTCGAGGCGCTGTTCATCCTGACCGCGGTGGACGCCGGCACCCGGGTCGGCCGGTTCATGCTCCAGGACATGCTGGGCAACGTCCACCGGTCCTTCCGGAACGTCAGCTGGAAGCCGGGCCTGGTGATCACCAGCGCGATCGTCTGCGGCGCGTGGGGGTACTTCCTCTGGGTGGGCGTCCACGAACCCCTCGGCGGCATCAACCAGCTCTTCCCGATCTTCGGTATCGCCAACCAGCTGCTCGCGGCGGTCGCGCTGGCCGTCTGCACCACGCTGCTGGTGAAGTCCGGGCGCCTGAAGTGGGCCTGGATCACCGGCATCCCCCTCGCCTGGGACGCGACGGTCACCCTGACCGCGAGCTGGCAGAAGGTCTTCTCCAGCGATCCCAAGGTCGGCTTCTTCAAGCAGCGCGAGGTGTTCCAGGACGCCGTCGACCGGGGCGAGGTCCTCGCGCCGGCCAAGTCCATGGACGACATGCGCACCGTGGTCACCAACTCCACGGTGGACGGGGTCCTCACGGCGGTGCTGGCCCTGCTGATCGTGGTCGTCATCGCGGACGCCCTGCGCGTCTGCGTCCGGCACGTGCGCCGCCCCGCGCTCTCCACCCTCAGCGAGGCGCCGTACGTCGAGTCGAGGATCGTCGCTCCCGCCGGGCTCGTCCCGACCCGCGAGGAGAAGGAGGAGGCCCGCGATGCGGTGGACCCCGCGGCGCGTGTTTAGGGGCGTGCGCTGGTACCTCAGGGAGCTGACCGACGAGTCGGCCTACGACCGCTATGTCGCCCATCTGCGCGCGCACCGCCCGGCGGAACGGGTGCCCTCCCGGCGCGCGTTCGAGCGGATGCGCACGGAGGAGCGGGAGGCGGACCCGCGTACGGGCTTCCGCTGCTGCTAGAGACGAGTCCCGGACCGGAGAGCCCGATATGCGGACGGGGTCTTCCGCTGTCGTGTCACCGTCACCTAGATTGCCTGCGCATTGCAGGGGTGATCAACGAGGGGACGGAGCCGCCGTATGTCGCAAGCCCCAGGAACAGGCAGAGAACCGGTGGTGACGCCGGTGCGCGTCGTCATCGGCGTCTGCCTCGTCGCACCGTTCGTGGCCATGCTGTGGGTCGGTTCGTACGCCAAGACGGACCCGGCTTTCATCGGCATCCCGTTCTTCTACTGGTACCAGATGGCGTGGGTGCTGATCTCGACCGCGCTGACGATGACCGCGTACAAGCTGTGGCAGCGTGACCAGCGCGCCCGGCGTCCCCGGAGCGGGGGTGCGGGACGGTGAACGACGGCGTGAACGGCGTCGCGCTCGCCGTCTTCATCTTCTTCTTCGTGCTCGTCACCGCGATGGGGTTCCTGGCCGCGCGCTGGCGCAAGGCCGAGAACGAGCACAGCCTCGACGAATGGGGCCTGGGCGGCCGCTCGTTCGGCACCTGGGTGACCTGGTTCCTGCTGGGCGGCGACCTCTACACGGCGTACACCTTCGTGGCCGTGCCCGCGGCGATCTACGCGGCCGGCGCGTCCGGCTTCTTCGCGGTGCCGTACACGATCCTGGTCTACCCGCTGATCTTCACCTTCCTGCCGCGGCTGTGGTCGGTCTCCCACAAGCACGGCTACGTGACGACCTCGGACTTCGTGCGCGGCCGCTTCGGCTCCAAGGGTCTCTCCCTCGCCGTGGCCGTCACCGGCATCCTGGCGACCATGCCGTACATCGCGCTCCAGCTCGTCGGCATCCAGGCGGTCCTGGACGTGATGGGCGTCGGCGGCGGCGAGGACACCAACTGGTTCGTCAAGGACCTGCCGCTGCTGATCGCCTTCGGCGTGCTCGCCGCGTACACGTACTCCTCGGGGCTGCGGGCGCCGGCGCTGATCGCGTTCGTGAAGGACACGCTGATCTACATCGTCATCGCGGTGGCGATCATCTACATCCCGATCAAACTGGGCGGCTTCGACGACATCTTCGCCGCGGCGGACGACAAGTTCACCTCGGCGGGCAGCGGCGGGATCGTACCGGCCGCGGAGAACCAGTGGACGTACGCCACCCTGGCCCTCGGCTCGGCGCTCGCGCTCTTCATGTACCCGCACTCGATCACCGCGACGCTCTCCTCGCGCAGCCGCGACGTGATCCGCCGCAACACCACGATCCTGCCGCTGTACTCGCTGATGCTGGGCCTGCTCGGGCTGCTGGGCTTCATGGCGATCGCCGCCGGGATCAAGGTCGAGAACGGCCAGCTCGCGATCCCGCAGCTGTTCGAGACGATGTTCCCGGACTGGTTCGCGGGCGTGGCCTTCGCCGCCATCGGCATCGGCGCGCTGGTCCCGGCGGCGATCATGTCCATCGCCGCCGCGAACCTTTTCACCCGCAACATCTACAAGGACTTCATCAGGCCCGACGCCACGCCGGCCCAGGAGACGAAGGTCTCCAAGCTGGTCTCCCTCCTGGTGAAGGTCGGCGCCCTGGTCTTCGTCCTCGGCATGGACAAGACGGTCGCGATCAACTTCCAGCTGCTCGGCGGCATCTGGATCCTCCAGACCTTCCCGGCCCTGGTCGGCGGCCTGTTCACCAACTGGTTCCACCGCTGGGCGCTGCTCGGCGGCTGGGCGGTCGGCATGGTCTACGGCACCCTCGCGGCGTACGGCGTCGCTTCTCCGACGCAGGCCCACTTCGGCGGCTCCAACAAGGAGATCCCCGGCATCGGGGAGATCGGCTACATCGGCTTGACGGCGTTCGTCCTCAACGTCCTGGTGACGGTCGTCCTGACCTTCGTCCTGCGCGCCCTGAAGGCCCCCGACGGCATCGACGAGACGACCCGCGCCGACTACACCGCGGACGCGGGCGACCCGGGAGTGGAGGTGGAGCTTCCCCCGGCGACGGCGGGCTCCGCCCACTGAGACACCCTCGCGAGGGGCGCGAGGAACCGCGCGCCCAGCCGCACACGACCCGCGACGGGCCGCCGACATGGAGCACATCGGCGGCCCGTCGCGGTGCACACTCCCCCCATGGACTTCGTCATCCGCCCCGCCGTCCCCACCGACCACACCCCCCTCGGTGACCTGACCGCCACCGCCTACCTCCACGACCGTCTCCTCGACTTCGGCGCGTCCGACGCCTACCTGGACGAACTGCGCGACGTCGGGAAACGCGCCGCGGCCGCGGAGATCCTCGTCGCCGCCGACAGGAACACCCTCCTCGGAGGGGTGACCTTCGTCCCCGCCGGCGGCCCGATGGCCGACATCGCCCGCCCCGGCGAGGCCGAGATACGCATGCTGGCGGTGGCCGTCCCGCACCGCGGCCGCGGCGCGGGCGAGGCACTAGGGCGCTTCTGATGGATCTCCGCGGGAGAAGGAGCGGCGTTCGGTGCGTGCCCTCGGCGTGCGGTGTGAAGGGTCATGTGGCGGAGCCACCTGTCCCTTCGCGCCGTGCGGCGAGGGTGCGTGCTGGGCGTCGCGACGCCGCGGAGGTCCATCAGAAGCGCCCTAGTCCGCGCCTGTGTCGACCGCGCCCGTGCGACGCCCGGCTGTGAGCGCGTCGTGCTGTCGACCCAGCGCACCATGCGCACGGCCCACCGCATCTACGGGCGTCTCGGCTTCACCCGCACCCCCGAGCGCGACTGGAACCCGCTGCCGGAACTCACGGACATCACGCTGCTCGCCTACGAGCTGACCCTCTGACGCACCGGCGCGACACAACATCTGGGGGTGTCACCCGCACCCGGCACAAGATGTATGCTCATGCTCGCTGTCGCCGCAGGGGAATCCGGTGCGAATCCGGAACTGTCCCGCAACGGTGTACTCGCGTGTTTTCGCACGCCTGTCCAGTCCGAGTACCTGCCGACGGCGCGCCCGGCCGTCCGGCTCGGGCGCTTGACGTCCGGGCCTCGTGGAATGGGCCGGTGGACGCGACGCCGCGCGCGCTCGTGAGCTGCCCCCGCCCCGCCAGGCCCCGTGCCGAGCGAGGGAGAGCACCACGTGACCATCGCGCCAGCCGATCCGGCTTCAGCGACCACGGTGACCGGAGATTCCGACGGGCCCGGAACCGCGCTGCTGCGGACCCTGACCGAGCTGACCGCCGACCTCCCGGACACCGACCCGGGCCGGGTGGCCGCCGCCGCGCTGCGCGGCCGGTCCGCCCGCGCCGACGAGGCGGAGTTGCGGGAGCTGGCGACGGAGGCCGCGGCCGGACTCATCTCCGAGGACCCGGCGTACTCCCGGCTCGCCGCCCGGCTGCTGACCCTCTCGCTGCGCGCGGAGGCCGCCTCCCAGGGCGTGACCCGCTTCACCGGGTCCGTCGCCACCGGCCACCGCGAGGGCCTGATCGCCGACCGCACGGCGGAGTTCGTACGGCTGCACGCGGACCGGCTGGACGCGCTGGTCGACACGGCCGCCGACGACCGGTTCGGCTACTTCGGACTGCGCACCCTGCACAGCCGCTACCTGCTGCGCCACCCGATCACCCGCAAGGTGATCGAGACGCCCCAGCACTTCATGCTGCGGGTGGCGTCCGGGCTCGCCGCCGACGACAGCGAGCGCTCGGTGGACGAGGTCGCCGCGCTCTACGGGCTGATGAGCCGCCTGGACTACCTCCCCTCCTCCCCCACCCTCTTCAACTCCGGCACCCGGCACGCCCAGATGTCGTCCTGCTACCTCCTGGACTCCCCCAAGGACGAGCTGGACTCCATCTACGAGCGCTACCTCCAGGTCGCCCGGCTCTCCAAGCACGCCGGCGGCATCGGCCTCGCCTACTCCCGCATCCGCGCCCGGGGTTCGCTGATCCGCGGCACCAACGGCCACTCCAACGGCATCGTGCCGTTCCTGAAGACGCTCGACGCGTCCGTCGCCGCCGTCAACCAGGGCGGCCGGCGCAAGGGTGCCGCCGCGATCTACCTGGAGACCTGGCACGCGGACATCGAGGAGTTCCTGGAGCTGCGGGACAACACCGGTGAGGACGCCCGCCGCACCCACAACCTGAACCTCGCGCACTGGATCCCGGACGAGTTCATGCGCCGGGTCGACGCCGACGGCCCCTGGTCGCTGTTCTCCCCCTCCGACGTGCCGGAGCTGACCGACCTGTGGGGCGAGGAGTTCGACGCCGCCTACCGCAAGGCCGAGCGCGCCGGGCTCGCGCGCCGGACGCTGCCCGCGCGGGAGCTGTACGGCCGCATGATGCGTACCCTCGCGCAGACCGGCAACGGCTGGATGACCTTCAAGGACACCGCCAACCGCACCGCCAACCAGACCGCCGAGCCCGGCAACGTCGTCCACTCCTCCAACCTGTGCACGGAGATCCTGGAGGTCACCGACGACGGCGAGACGGCCGTCTGCAACCTGGGCTCGGTCAACCTCGGCGCCTTCGTCGACCCGGCCGCCGGCGACCTGGACTGGGAGCGGCTCGACGCCACCGTCCGCACCGCCGTGACCTTCCTGGACCGGGTCGTCGACATCAACTTCTACCCGACCGGGCAGGCGGGCCGCTCCAACGCCCGCTGGCGCCCCGTCGGCCTCGGCGCGATGGGCCTCCAGGACGTCTTCTTCAAGCTCCGGCTGCCCTTCGACTCGCCCGGCGCGAAGGCCCTCTCCACGCGCATCGCCGAGCGGATCATGCTCACCGCCTACGAGACCTCCGCGGAGCTCGCCGAACGGCACGGCCCGCTCCCCGCCTGGGAGAAGACCCGTACCGCCCGGGGCGTCCTCCACCCCGACCACTACGGCGTGACGCACGAGTGGCCCGAGCGCTGGGCCGCCCTGCGGGACCGCGTCGCCCGCACCGGCCTGCGCAACTCCCTGCTCCTGGCCATCGCGCCGACCGCGACCATCGCCTCCATCGCGGGCGTCTACGAGTGCATCGAGCCGCAGGTGTCCAACCTGTTCAAGCGCGAGACGCTCTCCGGTGAGTTCCTCCAGGTCAACGGTTATCTGGTGGAGGACCTCAAGCGGCTCGGCGTCTGGGACGCCCGGACCCGCGAGGCGCTGCGCGAGGCCAACGGCTCGGTGCGGGACTTCGCCTGGATCCCCGAGGACGTCCGCACGCTGTACCGCACCGCGTGGGAGATCCCGCAGCGCGGCCTGATCGACATGGCCGCCGCCCGCACCCCGTACCTCGACCAGGCGCAGTCCCTGAACCTGTTCCTGGAGACGCCGACCATCGGCAAGCTCTCCTCGATGTACGTCTACGCCTGGAAGCAGGGGCTGAAGACCACGTACTACCTGCGCTCGCGCCCGGCGACCCGGATCGCCCGCGCCGCGCGCGCCACCACCGCCGTCCCCGTCCCCGTCCCCGCCCAGCAGCCGGCGGCCGAAGAGGCCGTCGCCTGCTCCCTGGAAAACCCCGAGTCCTGCGAGGCCTGCCAGTAATGAGTGACACGAAGACGAAGAACCTGCTCGACCCGGGTTTCGAACTCACCCTGCGCCCCATGCGCTACCCGGACTTCTACGAGCGCTACCGGGACGCCATCAAGAACACCTGGACCGTGGAGGAGGTCGACCTCCACTCCGACGTCGCCGACCTCGCCAAGCTCTCCCCCGAGGAGCAGCACCTCATCGGCCGGCTGGTCGCGTTCTTCGCCACCGGCGACTCGATCGTGGCCAACAACCTGGTGCTGACCCTGTACAAGCACATCAACTCACCGGAGGCGCGGCTCTACCTCTCCCGCCAGCTCTTCGAGGAGGCCGTGCACGTCCAGTTCTATCTGACGCTGCTCGACACCTACCTGCCCGATCCGGACGACCGCGCCGCGGCCTTCGCGGCCGTCGAGAACATCCCCTCGATCCGCGAGAAGGCCGAGTTCTGCTTCAAGTGGATCGACTCGGTGGACAGCATCGACCGTCTTGAGTCGAGGGCCGACCGCCGCCGCTTCCTGCTCAACCTGATCTGCTTCGCGGCGTGCATCGAGGGACTGTTCTTCTACGGTGCCTTCGCCTACGTCTACTGGTTCCGCGGCCGGGGCCTGCTGCACGGCCTGGCCACCGGCACCAACTGGGTCTTCCGCGACGAGACGATGCACATGTCCTTCGCGTTCGACGTGGTCGACACCGTCCGCAAGGAGGAGCCCGACCTCTTCGACGACGCCCTCCGCGAGGAGGTCACCGACATGCTGCGGGAGGCCGTCGAGGCCGAGCTGCAGTTCGCGCGCGACCTGTGCGGTGACGGCCTCCCCGGGATGAACACCGAGTCGATGCGGCAGTACCTGGAGTGCGTCGCCGACCAGCGCCTCACCCGCCTCGGCTTCGCCCCGGTGTACGGCTCCGAGAACCCCTTCTCCTTCATGGAGCTCCAGGGGGTTCAGGAGCTGACCAACTTCTTCGAGCGGCGCCCCTCGGCGTACCAGGTGGCGGTGGAGGGCACCGTCGACCTGGACGAGGAGTTCTGAGCCCGAGCGATCTGACGGTCGGCACGCCGGTCCCGCACGATGCCGAACAGGGAGGGGAGGACCAGCAGGACGAGGAGTCCGAAGGTCACGAGCATTCCGATCAGTGCTTCTGCCTGGTTTCCGGTCATGTCACTACTGTCGCGCCGGAGACTGCTGACCGGGAGTGGCAGGACTGCCGTAGGACCTCGAATTCCTGCCATCGACCGCTCCCGAGGGGGCACACTGTCGGCATGCTGAAGAACGTGGCGGCCGTCCTGCTCGACGGCGCTCATCCCTTCGAACTCGGCGTCGTGTGCGAGGTGTTCGGCATCGACCGCAGCGACGACGGCCTGCCGGGCTACGACTTCGCGGTGGTCTCCGCGGAGGGCCCGGCGCTCTCCACCCACGTCGGCGGGCTGACCCTCGCCACGCCGTACGGCCTCGACCGGCTCGACGAGGCCGACCTGATCGCCGTACCGGCGGGCAGCGACTACGCCCGCCGGGAGTATCCGCCGGAGCTGCTCGACGCCCTGCGCCGGGCGGTGGAGCGGGGCGCGCGGGTGCTCAGCGTGTGCTCCGGGGTCTTCGTGCTGGGCGCCGCCGGTCTGCTGGACGGGCGGCGCTGCGCGGTGCACTGGCACCACGCGGCGGAGCTGGCCCGGCAGTACCCGCGGGCCACGGTCGAGGCGGACATGCTCTACGTCGACGAGAACCCGGTGTTCACCAGCGCCGGCACGGCCTCCGGCATCGACGCCTGTCTGCACATCGTCCGCCGGGAGCAGGGCGTCGAAGTCGCCAACAGGATCGCCCGGCGCATGGTCGTGCCGCCGCACCGGGACGGCGGGCAGGCGCAGTACATCGAGCGCCCGCTGCCGCGCTCCTCCTGCGACACCGTCGGCGAGGTGCTGGTCTGGATGGAGGCGCACCTCGACCAGGAGGTGACGGTGGAGCAGCTGGCCGCCCGCGCGCACATGTCGCCGCGTACCTTCGCCCGCCGCTTCCAGCAGGAGACGGGCACCACGCCCTACCGCTGGCTGCTGCGCCAGCGGGTCCTGCTGGCGCAGCGGCTGCTGGAGGAGACGGACGAGACGATGGACACGATCGCCTGGCGCACCGGGTTCGGCACCCCGGCGGCGCTGCGCCACCAGTTCGGCCGGGTACTGGGGGTCACGCCGGCGGCCTACCGGCGCGCGTTCAAGGACCCGCGGGCCGCCTGACGCACGCCGGTGGGACAGCCGCCCAGCGGGACAGCCGCTCAGCGGGGCAGCGCGCGCAGTTTCAGCCCGCGTGGCCGGAGCGTGATCCCGATCCGCGGCCGGACGTCCGAGCCGGGCGCGTGCTCGAAGCGGTACGCGCCCGCGATCGCGGCGGTCAGCAGCGTCAGCTCGGCCATCGAGAAGTGGTCGCTGGGACACTTGCGGTTTCCCACGCTGAACGGGCTCATCGCGTACTTCGCCGCCTCCTTGGCCCGCTCGGGACGCCACCGGTCCGGGTCGAACTCGGCCTCGCGCGGGAACGACCGGTGGTCGCGCTGGATGGCGTACGGACTGTAGATGACGTCCGCACCGGCCGGAATGCGGTACCCGCCGAGTTCGGTCTCGGCCACCGTCCGGCGGGTCAGAATCCATACGGCGGGATGCAGCCGCATTGTCTCGACGACCACATTCGCGGTGTACGTCAGCTTCCGTACGTCCTCGAATGCGACCGGGCGGTCACCGACGACGCTATTCACTTCGTCGCGGATCTTGTCACCCAGCTGTGGATGCTCGGTGAGCACCAGGAGCAGCGACATGAGAACGGAGCCGACCGTTTCACTGCCGGGGGTCAGGATGGCGATGACCTGGTCGTGGATCTCCTGTTCCCCGATGGGCTCGCCATTCTCGTCCTTCGCCTCCAGCAAAGCCGTCAGCAAATCGTCCGGTTTTTGACCGCTCGCCCGCCGGTCGGCGACGATCTCGTCCACCAGGAGATGCAAATCGGCCAGCGCCCGGTTGAATTCGCGGTTGCTCGGCACGGGTATGCGGTAAAGCGGTCCGAGGGGCACGACCATGCGCCGGTACATGCCGCTGAACAGTGTGGCGAGGTCGGCGCAGATCCGCTCGGCCCGGTCGTCCATGTAGCTGCCCCGCATCAGACAGCGGGCGGAGATCCGGACGGCCACCCGGAAGGACTCCGCGGTGACGTCGAGGACCCGGCCGGCCCGCCAGCGCTCCACCAGCGCGGCCGCCTCCTCCACCATGACGGGCCCGTAGGCGGGGATCGCGTCGAGCCGGAACGCGGGCTGGATGGTGCGCCGCTGCCGCCGGTGCAGCGGGCCGTTCGCCGTGGCCACGCCCTCCTTGCCGAGCAGACTCTCCAGGGACTCCCAGAGCGGCCCGGCGATGACGTAGTCGGGGCTGAGCGCGAGCGCCCCGGTGAGGTGCGGGGCGGTGACGGCGTACACCGTCTTGGGGCCGAGCCGCAGGCGGACCACGTCGCCGTGGTCGCGCAGCTGGGCCATGAAGGCCAGCGGGTCGCGCGCCAGCTTCCAGCCGTGGCCGAGCAGCGGGACGCCGCCGCCCGCGACGGGCGGTTGTCCGGCCTGCGCCACGGTCTCCGCCGCCGCTCCTGGCTTGACGGACTCGACGGTCATTTCTCACCTGCCGCTTCATTGTCGACGTACGGGGGCGTGGACCGGTCGTCCCAGCTGTCGACCGCGTAGCGGCCGGACTCGTGGTGGAACCAGTAGACGGAACTGAACCAGTTCCGCATATTTCCCACGCAGGTGTGCACGGCTATGCCGAGTTCCTTTCCGCGTACGGTTCCGTCGGCGAGTCCGTCGGCGAACTCCAGGGCCTCCCGCTCGGCCACCACGAATTCCGTCACGCAATCTTCTACGCGTCGCCGCAGTTCCGTTATCGCTTCTTCGAGGGTCAGCCCCTCGTGCACGATCAGACTGATTCCGAGATTGTGCACCTCGGCCCCCGCCAATTCCTTCGGCAGCGAGCAGAGGTCGTTGTACCAGGCGGCGAATTCCTGGCTCAGCAGCGCCGCCCGGCGGAATGCCGGGTGTTTTCGCACAGGGTC
Source organism: Streptomyces sp. CRN 30 (assembly GCF_034105845.1). Classification (NCBI taxonomy): domain Bacteria; kingdom Bacillati; phylum Actinomycetota; class Actinomycetes; order Kitasatosporales; family Streptomycetaceae; genus Streptomyces; species Streptomyces sp. CRN 30. Next base: position 46,749 of record NZ_JAVRHI010000305.1, read on the forward strand.
CGGGAGTTCGCAGCCCGCGGCGGGCTCCAGCAGGTCCGTCCATATCCAGTGCGCGAAGGTGAGCCGGCGCAGCGCGAGGTACTCCTCGACGCCCGGCACGATGCCGTGCGCCCGGTTGTGGAACTCCCGGTCGTAGGCGTCGATCACCGCGTGGAAGTGCCGGGCGAACCGCGCGTTCCACGTCCCGGGCAGGAACGTGTACAGCCGCGCCACGCTGTCCGCGAACCCGGCCACCAGCGCGTCCTCGTGGTGCAGGTGGTCCAGGGGTGAGTCGAGCGCCGTGTGCAGCCGCTCCCGCAGCAGCCGCCAGGCGCCGGGCCGCCCGTGCACGATGTCGCGGTCGTGCCGGTCGTCCCAGACGAAGAACCAGGCGCTGTAGTCCGCTATCGCCTGGAGCACCTCGTCGGAGGCGCCCAGGTAGTACCCGGCCATGAGGTCCGTGTAGCACAGACCATCGGCATATTCCTCCACCTTGTCCGCGGGCATCAGCCGCTTTTCCAGGAGCCACGCCCGGGTCTTCTCCTGAAGCTTGGGCCAATACTCGTGCAGACGCCGGGGAAAGGCCGCTTCGATCAGGGGAAGGGAGAGTGACGGTGGGACCGCCACCGCGATCGGTGTCGATGTGGTGCCGGGTGGGAAAGCAAGCACGAACTAGCCCCTCTCAGCCGACGGTGGCGCACGCCTCCCGCATGCCGAGCGTGCGCCCTTGCCTATCCCCGCACTCCCCATTCAGCACCACAACTGACCGTTCTGGGAACGGATTTGCTCCATTCACTACCCGTGGGTGCCGGGAATCTCCTGTTGTGTGGCGGCTTTTGGGGAACACGCGAACGAACGGCGCCTGTTCCGGGAGTTGTTCCCGGTCAGACGCCGTTCGAAGGGGGGTGGTGAGACGGGTGGTACGTCTCAGTCGTTGGCGACCACGGGGTAGCGCGGCTCGTTCTCGGCCATCTGCCGCAGCGCGTCCTTGCGCTCGCGCTTCGAGAGCCGGTCGATGTACAGGTACCCGTACAGGTGGTCGGTCTCGTGCTGCAAACACCGAGCGAAGTAGCCGGTGCCGCGCACCTTGATGGGGTTGCCCTTCTCGTCCTGCCCGGTGACCTCGGCGTAGTCGGGGCGGGCCAGCGGCGCGTAGGCGGTCGGCACCGACAGGCAGCCCTCGTTGCTGTCGTCGAGGCGGCGCAGCTCGGCCGGCAGCTCGACCAGCCGGGGGTTGACGACGACGCCGACGTGCCGGACGCCCTCGTCGTCGGGGCAGTCGTACACGAAGACCTTCAGGTCGACGCCGATCTGGTTGGCGGCGAGGCCCACGCCCTCGGCGGTGCGCTGGCTGGCGAACATGTCCGCGACCAGCTGCTGGAACTCCTCGCCGAAGTCGGTGACGTCCTTGCACTCCTTGTGCAGCACCGGGTTCCCGACCACCGTGATCGGCCGCGAGGTCCCGCGCTCCCGCCAGGCGGTCTCCCGCTCCTCGCAGTCCTCCGTGTCGACGACGTACCCCTCGTCGTCCACGGGGAGCACGCCCACGTGCTGCTGATCGGTGTCCTGCTGCGCCATGACGGACGTACGCCTTTCTGGAAGAACGGGGAGATGCTGCCGTTACAGGGTACGGGGAGGGTTCAGCAGACCTCTTCCAGATCCCGCCAGTCCCGGGAGTCGGGACTGTCCGCGACCCACCCGTCCAGCAGCCCCCGGACGAGAGACGCGGGGGCGGCGACGCCGCACTCCCGCTCGGGAACCCACAGCTGCCCGTCGGTGCGGTGCCCGAGCGGCCCCGGATGCCCCGGCTCGCTGTGGTCGTGGGGGTCGAGGTGCTCCCCGTCCCCCTCGTCGGACGGCATCCGCGACTCGGAGCACATCCGGCACAGCAGCCGCACGGAGGACGACCAGTCCTCGGCGGCGAACCCCGCGTCGGCCGCGAGCTGCTCCAGCGCGTCCCGGTCGGCCTCGGTGGCGGCCTCCAGGAGGACCACCCAGGTCGGCACGGGCGACGGCGCCCACAGCTCGATCTCGTCGAAGACGGGATACGCGTGCCCGGCGGTGGTGGTCCGCTCCCCGTGCGGAACGCCGTCGTGCAGCACGACCTCGCCCCAGCGGCGCCCGGAGGACGGCAGCGGGATCGACAGCACCTCGATGCGGGCGGGGTCGAGCCGCCGCCCCCACACCACCTCGGCCTCTCCCTCGGGAGAGAGCCGCACGGCGGCACTGCCCAGCTCCATGCCGAGCGGCTCGCCGGAGTCGGTCGCGTCACCCGGTGGGCGCAGCCCGTACGCCTGCCAGGCCCGGCGGGCCAGCGGCCAGTCCTGCAGCGCGGTCGCGGCGATGCCGACGTTCCACCAGTCGGGGGCCCCGGCGTCCCGGTCGAGGAGGGCGACGGCCCGCAGGCCGGTGGTGCGGGCCTGCTCCCAGTCGTGCCGGAACTTGTGCAGCAGGGCGAGGTTGAACCACGACTCCGACAGCCAGGGCTCCAGATCGGCGGCCCGCGTCAGCAGGGCCCCCGCGTCCTCGTACCTGCCGTCACCGATCAGGGTGAACGCACGGTCGGTGGCCTGCCGCCAGGAGGCGGAGGGCCGGTGCCGTCCCTTGCCGAAGATCCTCACGATTCCCGCCTGCCAGTTCCGTTCTGTGGGCTGGCTGTGCCTTTCCGCCCCCCGGACACCCTCTCCTGCGCATCAAACCACGTACGGCTGGAGAGGCGCTCATTACCCATGGGTTACCCAGTCGCACGGGAGGTAAGACAGCGGCGGGACACGGCGAACCACCTCGCCATGTCCCGCCGGCCGGCACGATCGAGTGACGCGTACGCCGCTCAGGTCTCCTGCGGCGTCGTGGGGGCGGCCGCGATGTCGTGATCGGGGACGGTCTCCCCGGAGCGGATCAGCTCCAGTCGGCCCATCACCTTGGAGCGCAGGTCACCCGGTACGTCGTCCTGTCCGCAGCACCGCTTGACCAGCTTCTTCACGGCCTGCTCCAGGCCGTACTTCTCCAGGCAGGGCGAGCATTCCTCGAAGTGCGTCTCGAACTTCGTGCACTCCGTGTCCGGCATCTCTTTGTCGAGGAACTCGTAGAGATGATCGAGGATTTCGCTGCAATCCGTCTCGTGCGGCTCTCCGCAGCTCATGACCCCGAGCCTTTCGCTTCGTTCGACTCTCCGGCGCCGGCCGGGACCAGGCCGCGGTCGCGGGCGTAGTCCTCCAGCATGCCGCGCAACTGGCGGCGCCCCCGGTGCAGCCGCGACATCACGGTCCCGATGGGTGTCCCCATGATGTCCGCGATCTCCTTGTAGGCAAAGCCCTCTACGTCCGCCAGATAGACGGCGATGCGGAACTCCTCGGGAATCGCCTGGAGCGCCGACTTCACGTCCGAGTCGGGCAGGTGGTCGAGCGCCTGCGACTCCGCGGAGCGCAGACCCGTCGACATGTGCGACTCGGCGCGGGCGAGCTGCCAGTCCTCGATCTCCTCGGCCGCGCTGCGCTGCGGTTCACGCTGCTTCTTGCGGTACGAGTTGATGAAGGTGTTGGTGAGGATCCGGTAGAGCCATGCCTTGAGGTTGGTGCCCTCGCGGAACTGGTGGAAGGACGCGTACGCCTTCGCGTACGTCTCCTGCACCAGGTCCTCGGCGTCGGCGGGGTTGCGCGTCATGCGCAGCGCCGCCGAGTACATCTGGTCGAGGAACTCGAGCGCGTCCCGCTCGAAGCGCGCGCTGCGCTCCGCGGTCGTCTCCGCACTCCTGTCGCCCCGGCCGTCGGGCTGCTCCGCCTGGCCGTTGTCGGTCCCTGCGTCGGTACCGGTGACCGGACCCACCTCCTCCAATGCCGTCACGGAACCGAGTTCGGTCCCGCTCGAATCGGAGGATAGACGACTTCCCGGTCCGCCCGCCGCCCGGACAGGGGCGGTCTTCGCGGCGTGCAGCACGGACCACTCCAGGTCCGGGCGGCTGCCACGGGTCGGGCAGAAGGTGGAACCCATGCGGTGGTCTTCCTTCCCTGCGGCTTCTGTGCTGGGGCGCCAGCACGTACACCCCGCACAACAGCCGTCGGCCGCCGCTCATTCCCTGGAGTTCACTCCAGTGACCCGGTCCACTCCGCGACGGCGTCGGTGATCACCGTGAGCGTCTCGTCCTGGCCGACGGGGGCCCGTTTCGGCACCGCGAAGCCGTGATCGCCGTACGGGACCTCCACCAGCTCGTGGGGGCCGTCCGGGAACTCGGCGGGCCTGCCGAAGGGGTCGTTGCCGCCCTGTACGACCAGGGTGGGCACCCCGGCGCCGAGCAGTTCCTCGGCGCGGGACTTCTCCGGCTTGCCCGGCGGGTGCAGCGGGAAGCCGAGCGCGAGGACCGCCCGCGCGCCCAGTTCCGTCGCCGTACGGCAGGCCACGCGCGCGCCGGCGCTGCGTCCGCCGGCGATCACCGGCAGGCCGGGGCGGGCCAGTGCGGGCCACAGGCCCCGCCAGCCGGTGTCCAGGGTCTTCGGCGCGGGCGCCAGCTTCTTGCCCGCCACCCGCCAGGGCTGCTCGACGAGGGCGACGGTCACTCCGTGCGCGGGGAGGGCGGCGGCGAGCGCCATCAGGTCGCGGGCGTCGATGCCGCCGCCGGCGCCGTGGCTCACGGCCAGCACCAGCCGGGGGTCCGGTGCGGGGTGCCAGGTGATGCGGGCGGTCCCCGCTTCCGTCTCGGTGGTCTCTTCCGTAACCGTCACATCAGAAGTCGCTTCGGGCGTCACATCAGGCGTCACATCAGAAGAGTGTGCCCTCCTCGGGGCCCTCCAGCTCCTTCAGCAGCTCCGGCCCGTTGTTGCGGACGTTGCTGACCGCGGTGGGCACCGGATAGGCGCGCATCAGTCCCCCGGGCGGGGGCGCGAGCAGGGCGCGCAGCGAGTCGGGGTCGGTGCGGGCCGGGTCGAGCCAGGCGTCCCAGCGGTCCGGGGTCAGCATCAGCGGCATCCGGGGGTGGATCTCGGCGAGGGAGCGGGGGCCCTCGGCGGGCGCGACGGCCAGCGGCGCGGTCTCGGCCTCGGTGGTGATCACGGAGCAGGTCACCCACCAGGCGAGGGGGTGGTCGTCGGGGAGGGTGCGGTCGCGCCAGAACTCGTACAGTCCGGCCATCGCGAAGACCGACCCGTCGGCCGGTGTGACGAAGTAGGGCTGCTTGCGCGGCCGCTTCTTCCTGCCCTCGACCTCCAGGTCGCGCTCCTGGCTGCCGGTGACCCACTCGTAGTAGCCGTCGGCGGGCAGGACGCAGCGGCGGGTGGCGAAGGCACGGCGGTAGGACGGCTTCTCGTGGACCGTCTCGGCCCGCGCGTTGATCATCCGGGCGGCGCCCTCGGGCGTCTTGGACCAGGAGGGGACCAGTCCCCACTTCAGCTTCCGCAGCTGGCGAACCGGCTTCGGCTCGGCCGCGTCTTTCAGAGGGCGGTCCAGGACGGCGTAGACCTCTTTGGTCGGCGCCACGTTGTAGTCGGGGACCGGCCCCCCACCGGTCTCCTCGGAGTCCCCGGGCTCGTACTTCTCGATCTCAAAGATTTCCGCGAGATCCTCGGGTCCCCGGCTCGCCGCATACCGTCCGCACATACGTGCCACACTGCCAGACTCCGCGCCGCAACGAGGAGCCCCTCCCGAACATGACCCCTCTCGCAACGCCCTCGCTCACCTCGCTCTGGGACGAGGTCTCCGGCACCCAGCCCGATCCCGACCTGTGGGTGGTGATCGCGACGCTGGTTGCCGCGCTCGCCGTCGTGGTGCCGCACGTCCCGTGGCGGATAGCGCGCAACGCCGTCACCATCGCCCACGAGGGCGGCCACGGTCTGGTGGCCCTGTGCACCGGGCGGCAGCTCACCGGCATCCGGCTGCACTCCGACACCAGCGGTCTGACCGTCAGCCGCGGCAAGCCCACCGGCCTGGGCATGATCCTGACGGCGGCGGCCGGCTACACCGCTCCCCCGCTGCTGGGCCTCGGCGGCGCCGCACTGCTCGGCGCGGGCCGCATCACACTGCTGCTGTGGCTGGCCACGGCGCTGCTGCTCGCCCTGCTGGTCATGGTCCGCAACGCCTACGGGGTGCTGACCGTGGTGCTCGCCGGCTCCACGTTCGTGGCGGTGTCGTGGCTGGCGGGCCCGCAGGTGCAGGCGGCTTTCGCCTACGCGGTGGTGTGGTTCCTGCTGCTCGGCGGGGTCCGCCCGGCCTTCGAACTCCAGGCGAAGCGGTCCCGGGGAGGCGCCGGTGACTCGGACGCGGATCAGCTCGCGCGGCTCACGCACGCCCCGGCGGGGGTCTGGTTCTTCCTGTTCCACATGGTGTCGCTGTGCTCGCTGCTCGGCGGGGGACGCTGGCTGCTCCAGCTGTGAACGGCGCCGCGCGGGGTGCCGGGACCGCCGAGTGACCAGACCGCATGCATATATGCATTGCACATACCATGCCGCTGTTTCGTTCTGGTTTCGCCGCTTTTGATCAAGATCTACGTTCGGTACCAGCCACTAAAGTGGGCCCCATGACGCTGAACCCCGCGCACACCGCCCTCTGGCCCGCCCCGCACGCGAGCGGAGCCGTCGACGCGACCGTCCACGTGCCCGGGTCCAAATCGGTCACCAACCGCGCCCTGGTCCTGGCCGCCCTCGCCTCCGAGCCCGGCTGGCTGCGCCGCCCGCTGCGCTCCCGCGACACGCTGCTGATGGCCGGCGCGCTGCGCGAGCTGGGCGTGGGGATCGAGGAAGGCGTCGGACCGGACGGCACCGGTGAGTTCTGGCGGGTCATCCCGGCGGGCCTGCACGGCCCGGCCACGGTCGACGTCGGCAACGCCGGCACCGTCATGCGTTTCCTGCCGCCCGTCGCCACGCTGGCCGACGGCCCCGTCCGCTTCGACGGCGACCCCCGTTCCTACGAGCGTCCGCTGCACGGCGTGATCGACGCGCTGCGCGCGCTCGGCGCCCGGATCGACGACGACGGCCGCGGCGCGCTGCCGCTGACCGTGCACGGCGGCGGCGCCCTGGAGGGCGGACCGGTCGCGATCGACGCCTCCTCGTCCTCGCAGTTCGTGAGCGCGCTGCTGCTGTCCGGCCCCCGCTTCAACCAGGGCGTCGAGGTCCGGCACGTCGGCTCGGCGCTGCCCTCGATGCCGCACATCCGGATGACCGTCGACATGCTGCGCGCGGTCGGCGCCCAGGTCGACACCCCGGAGTCGGGCGGCGAGCCGAACGTGTGGCGGGTGACGCCGGGCGCGCTGCTCGGCCGGGACCTGACCGTCGAGCCGGACCTCTCCAACGCCCAGCCGTTCCTCGCGGCGGCGCTGGTGACCGGCGGCAAGGTGACGATCCCGGACTGGCCGGCCCGCACCACCCAGCCCGGCGACCGGCTGCGGGAGATCTTCACCGAGATGGGCGGCTCCTGCGAGCTGACCGACTACGGCCTGGTCCTCACCGGTTCGGGTGCCGTGCACGGGATCGACGTGGACCTCGGCGAGGTCGGCGAGCTGACCCCGGGCATCGCGGCCGTCGCCGCCCTCGCGGACTCCCCCTCGACCCTGCGCGGCGTCGCGCATCTGCGGCTGCACGAGACGGACCGGCTGGCCGCCCTCACCAAGGAGATCAACGAGCTGGGCGGTGACGTCACCGAGACCGCCGACGGCCTCCACATCCGCCCGCGCGCCCTGCACGGCGGCGTCTTCCACACCTACGAGGACCACCGCATGGCCACGGCCGGGGCGATCCTGGGCCTGGCGGTGAAGGACGTACAGATCGAGAACGTGGCGACGACGGCGAAGACCCTGCCGGACTTCCCCGAGCTGTGGACCGGGATGCTCGGGGCGTAGGGACGCGGGAGAAAATCATGCGCCGCTACGGCAAGCACACCGACGAGGACGACATCCGCACCCGGCCCGGCCGCCGCAACACCCGGCCCAGGACCAACATCCGCCCCAAGCACGAGGACGCCGCCGAGGGCATGGTCCTCACCGTCGACCGGGGGCGGCTGACCTGTCTGGTCGAGGACCGGACGGTGATGGCCATGAAGGCCCGCGAACTGGGCCGCAAGGCCGCCGTGGTCGGCGACCGGGTGGCGCTGGTCGGCGACCTGTCCGGCGCCAAGGACACCCTCGCGCGGATCGTCCGCATCGAGGAGCGGACGTCGGTGCTGCGCCGCACCGCGGACGACGACGACCCCTACGAGCGGGTCGTCGTCGCCAACGCCGACCAGCTCGCGATCGTCACCGCCCTCGCCGACCCCGAGCCGCGCCCCCGGCTCATCGACCGCTGCCTGGTCGCGGCGTTCGACGGCGGCCTCACCCCGCTGCTGGTGCTGACCAAGTCGGACCTGGCCTCCGCGGACCAACTCCTGGAGCTCTACGGCGACCTGGACATCCCCTACGTCGTCACCAGCCGCGAGGAGCTGGAGAACGGCGACGCGGCCGACCGGGTGCGCGCCCACCTCACCGGCAAGGTCACCGCGTTCGTCGGCCACTCCGGCGTCGGCAAGACGACACTGGTCAACGCGCTGGTCCCGGACGACCGGCGGCGCACCACCGGCCATGTCAACGCGGTGACGGGCCGGGGCCGGCACACCACGACCTCGGCGCTCGCCCTGCCGCTCGCCGCCCCGGACAGCTGGGTCGTCGACACCCCGGGGGTACGGTCGTTCGGGCTGGCCCACATCGACCCGTCCCGCGTGATCCACGCCTTCCCCGACCTGGAACCGGGCACGGAGGGCTGTCCGCGCGCGTGCGGTCACGACGAGCCCGACTGCGCGCTGGACGCGTGGGTGGCCGAGGGGCACGCCGACCCGGCACGGCTGTACTCGCTGCGCCGGCTGCTCTCGACCCGGGAGCGGAAGGAGGGCGACTGAGGCGAGGGGAGGGCGACTGACCTCCGCGTTGTTTGCGGCGTGGTGGTATCGGCAAGTGCATAATCGCACCAAGCCGGGACCAAGCCCGAGCAAAGCCCGGCGAAGCGGTCACTCGATCCGGAACCTACGGGGCCGGAACCTACGGGAGGACGACACATGGCGTGGCTGCTGGTCATAGTGGCCGGTTTGCTGGAGACCGGTTTCGCCGTGTGCCTGAAGCTGTCGCACGGCTTCACCCGGCTCTGGCCCACCATCGCTTTCGCCGCCTTCGCCCTCGGCAGCTTCGGCCTGCTGACCCTGTCGCTGAAGAAGCTCGACGTCGGCCCGGCCTACGCGGTGTGGACCGGCATCGGCGCGGCGGGCACCGCGATCTACGGCATGATCTTCCTCGGCGACCTGGTCTCCACTCTGAAGATCATCTCGATCAGCCTGGTCATCTTCGGCGTGATCGGCCTCCAGCTCTCGGGCTCGTCGCACTGACCGCGCGGCGTCCTGTTCAGGACGTCAACCGCCCTGGCAGCGCCGTCCGTACGAGGTCGGCGACGCCGCCCTCCTGCGGCGGCGCGGCGACACAGGACAGGGCGAGCCGGACGACGAGTTCGCAGAGCCGGGTGAGATCGGCGGGGTCCTGCCGACCGGCACCGGCCCCTGCTTGAGCACCGGCTCCCGCCCCAGCTCCGGCTCCGGCACCCGCCCCGGTTGCGGCTCCGGCTCCGGCTCCGGCTCCGGCTCCGGCTCCGGCTCCGGCTCCGGTGAGTGTCGTCGCGGCGCGGTCCCGGACCAGCGCCACGAAGTCGCCGGGCGAGGGCAGCGGCCCGTCCGCCCTGCGCTGGGCCGGAACCGCGGAGGAGGACGGCACGGCCGTCAGCGTCGGCGACGGCAGCCGTTCGCTCCAGCAGCCGGTGAGCAGGGCCCGCACCAGCGCGTTCTCCCGGGCGGCCGAGGTCGTCCACTCGGCGGTCGCGGTGAGCTGTTCGCGCGGGTCGCCGGCCGCGGCGAGGACGCGTTCGACTCCGGCGAGATAGCCGTCCGCCTCTCTGCGCACCAGCGCCCGCGCCAGTCCGTCCTTGCTGCCGAACTCGTTGTAGAGCGTCTGCCGGGAGACCCCGGCGGTCGCGGCCACGTCGACCATGCGTACGGCGGACCAAGGCCGGCGGCCCAGCGCCGTATAAGCGGCGTCCAACAGGGATTCCCGCGCTGCAGGCATCATCGCCTCCCCAGGGGCGAGCGGCTCCGGTGCACAGATTTGACGCGGCTCGCGGCACTGTCAAGGGTCCCCGTACGACCGCGTGGAGACGGGGCGCGCCCGTCGACCCTGTTGGTCCGCGGCACCCCCCGGCCGATACGGTTGCCGCATGCCGGACTACCTCGACGACCTCCGCCTCGCCCACGTCCTCGCGGACGCCGCCGACGCCGCCACCATGGACCGCTTCAAGGCCCTCGACCTCAAGGTGGAGACCAAGCCGGACATGACGCCGGTCAGCGAGGCGGACAAGGCCGCCGAGGAGCTGCTGCGCGGTCATCTCGGGCGCGCCCGCCCCCGCGACGCGGTCCTCGGCGAGGAGTACGGCGTCGAGGGCACCGGCCCCCGCCGCTGGGTGATCGACCCGATCGACGGCACCAAGAACTACGTCCGCGGGGTGCCCGTCTGGGCCACGCTGATCGCGCTGATGGAGGCGGGCGAGGGCGGCTACCGGCCGGTCGTGGGGGTCGTCTCCGCGCCCGCGCTGAACCGCCGCTGGTGGGCCGCCGAGGGCAACGGCGCCTTCTCCGGGCGCAGTCTCACCTCCGCGTCCCGGCTGCGCGTCTCCCAGGTGCCGGAGCTGTCCGACGCGTCGTTCGCGTACTCCTCGCTCAGCGGCTGGGAGGAGCAGGGCCGGCTCGACGGCTTCCTGGACCTGACCCGCAAGGTGTGGCGCACGCGCGCGTACGGCGACTTCTGGCCGTACATGATGGTCGCCGAGGGGTCCGTCGACTTCTGCGCCGAGCCGGAGCTGTCGCTGTGGGACATGGCGGCGCCCGCGATCGTCGTCACGGAGGCCGGGGGCACGTTCACCGGGCTGGACGGGCGTCCCGGCCCGCACAGCGGCAACGCGGCGGCGTCGAACGGGCTGCTGCACGACGCGCTCCTCAGCCACCTCGCCGGACGGCTCTGAGGACGGCGCCGAGGACGGCGCCGAACGCGCCCTTGTTGACCTCCTCTTGACCTGTCACTCTGAGAGTCCCCCAGTTTGTGAACTTGTGAATTCATGAACTAGCAGGACTCACCAGGAGGTGGCTGTGGCTGCATCCATGCTCGTCCGCGACGCCATGAGCAAGGTCGTCCTCACCATCGGTCCCGACCACACGCTGCGGCAGGCCGCCGCGCTGATGGCCGCCCGGCGCGTCGGCGCGGCCGTCGTCCACGATCCCGACGCCGAGGGCATCGGCATTCTCACCGAGCGGGACATCCTGGTCTCCGTCGGCCGGGGCCAGAGCCCGGACGACGAGCGCACCCACGCCCACACCACCGCCGACGTCGTGTTCGCCGCTCCCTCCTGGACGCTGGAGGAGGCGGCGCGGGCGATGGCGCACGGCGGTTTCCGCCACCTCATCGTCCTCGACGGCGGCGAACCGGCCGGCATCGTCTCGGTCCGCGACATCATCCGCTGCTGGGCCCCCGCGCCGGAGCGCGCCGGCGTCCCGGCCTGACCCCGGGCACCCGTCCGGCCCTGGAACGCAGAACGGGCCGGAGCCCTCGCTGTACGAGGGTTCCGGCCCGCCGCCACGACAAGCGGTCCAGTGCTGTCAGCCGCGCAGGGCCTGGACCGCGGCCTCCAGCCGCTTGCCGAAGTCGTCGTCCGCCTGACGGAAGTTGTTGATCGCGCGCTCGCGGATGTCCTCGCGCGAGACCTGGGAGATGCCGCCGGCCAGGTTGGCGACCAGGCGCTCCTTCTCCTCCTCCGTCATCAGGCGGTAGAGGTTGCCCGCCTGGACGAAGTCGTTGTCCTCGGAGTGCACCGGGGCGACGGTCTCGCCGGTGACACCGCTGACGGCGATGGGCTGCCACGCCGAGCGGTCCGTCTGGAACGGGCCGCCGAAGCTGTTCGGCTCGTAGTTCTTCGCACCGCCGTGCCGGCCGTCGTAGAGGAAGCCGTCACGGGAGTGGGTGCGCGCCTCGGTGGCGTGCGGGCGGTTCACCGGCAGGTGGTCGGCGTTGATGCCGACGCGGTAGCGGTGGGCGTCGCCGTAGGCGAAGAGGCGGCCCTGGAGCATCTTGTCCGGGGACGGGCCGATGCCGGGCACGAAGTGCGCCGGGGAGAAGATCGACTGCTCGACCTCGGCGAAGATGTTCTGCGGGTTGCGGTTGAGCTCCAGCTTGCCGAACCAGACGATCGGGTAGTCCGCGTGCGGCCACACCTTGGTCAGGTCGAACGGGTTGAAGCGGTACGTCGCGGCCTCGGCGACCGGCATGATCTGCACGCCGACCGTCCAGGACGGGAAGTCGCCGCGCTCGATGGCCTCGCGCAGGTCACGCTGGTGGGAGTCGGGGTCCTCACCGGCGAGCTTGGCGGCCTCCTCGACGGGCAGGTTCTTGATGCCCTGGTCCGTCTTGAAGTGGTACTTCACCCAGAAGGCCTCACCGGCCTCGTTGTTCCACTGGTACGTGTGCGAGCCGAAGCCGTCCATGTGCCGGTAGGAGGCGGGGATGCCGCGGTCGCCGTGCAGCCAGGTCACCTGGTGGGTGCTCTCCGGGCTCAGGCTCCAGAAGTCCCAGACGTTGTCCGCCTCCTGGCTGCCCGTGTACGGGTCGCGCTTCTGGGTGTGGATGAAGTCGGGGAACTTGATGGCGTCCTTGATGAAGAACACCGGGGTGTTGTTGCCGACGAGGTCGTAGTTGCCCTCTTCGGTGTAGAACTTCAGCGCGAAGCCGCGGGGGTCGCGCACGGCGTCGGCCGCGCCCAGGTTGCCGGCCACGGTGGAGAAGCGGAGGAAGGTCTCCGTCTCCTTGCCGACCTCGGAGAGGAAGGCGGCACGGGTGTACTTCGTGACGTCGGCGGTGACCGTGAAGGTGCCGTAGGCACCGGCGCCGCGGGCGTGCACGACGCGCTCCGGGATGCGCTCGCGGTTGAAGTGGGCCAGCTTCTCCAGGAGCAGCTGGTCCTGGACGAGCACCGGGCCGCCGACGCCCGCGGTCTCGCTGTTCTGGTTGTCGGCTACCGGAGCACCGGCTTCCGTGGTGAGCGGTCCCTGAGTCACGCTGGCCTCCTGCGCCATTTCTGCTGTTCCTGTCCCTTGGCCGAAGCCGTAAGCGATCCTACAATGGACATTGTCTAAGTCAAGTTAGGCTCCAAAGTCACACTGGTTCGGGATACGGCTCCCCTGGCTGTTAGGCTGGTTCGCATGAGTGACCTACTGGAACGGCTGCGCGGACGTGGATGGCGCATGACCGCCCAGCGGCGCGTCGTGGCCGAGGTCCTGGACGGCGAGCACGTCCACCTGACGGCCGACGAGGTGCACGCTCGGGCCGTCTCGAAACTCCCGGAGATCTCCCGGGCCACCGTGTACAACACCCTGGGCGAGCTGGTCACGCTCGGCGAGGTGCTGGAAGTGGCGACGGACAAGCGCGCCAAGCGCTACGACCCGAACGCCCACCGGCCCCACCACCACCTGGTCTGCGCCCAGTGCGGCGCGATACGGGACGTCCACCCGTCGGGCAATCCGCTGGCCGACCTCCCCGACTCGGAGCGCTTCGGCTTCACGGTGTCGGACGTCGAGGTCACCTACCGCGGCATCTGCCCCAACTGCGCGGCGGCCTGAACCACCGAGACCCCCGGCACATCCCGTGCCGGGGGTCTCGTGCTGCGCGTCCGCATACGCCGAGGGCCGGAACCCTTTCGGATTCCGGCCCTCGGTCATCAGTAGCGGGGACAGGATTTGAACCTGCGACCTCTGGGTTATGAGCCCAGCGAGCTACCGAGCTGCTCCACCCCGCGGCGATGAATGCAACGTTACGTCAGGGGGGCGGTCAGAGGCAAATCCATTGACGGAGGCCCGCGACGGCCGCCTGACCAGCGCGTACGCGCTGCGTGCCCGCCCGCCCGACACGGGCCGTGCCGGCCGGGAGCCCGACCGGCACGCACCCGACCCGCACACACAGGCCCGATCCCCCGGTCACGCCGACAGTTCCTCCCGGAGGGCGTCGCGCAGGCGGGCCGCTCGCTCTCCGACCTCGGGCGGGCCCAGGGTGACCGCACGGTCGGCCCAGCGCTGGCCCTCGGACAGCTCGCCCCGGCGGGCGTAGACCAGGGCGAGCCGCAGCGCCGCGCGACCGTGGCCCGCGTCGGCCGCCCGGGTCCACCACAGGGCGGCCTCCGGCTCGCTGCCCTCGCGGGCCAGCAGCAGCCCGAGGTTGAACGCGCCGTTGCGCGAGCCGGCCTCGGCCGCCGCCCGGTACCAGCGCGCCGCCTCCACGACGTCGCCGCGCGCCGCGGCCAGCATCCCCACCCGCACCTGGGCACGGCGGTGCCCCTGCCCGGCCGCCCGCTCGTACCACTCCTCGCACTCGGTCTTCTCCTGCGCCGGCTCACCCAGTTCGTGCGCGGGCTCCGGCGGCCGGCGCGCGTCGAGCAGCGTGGCCAGCCGGTACGCGGCCTCGGGACTGCCGCCCCCCGCGGCGCAGCGCAGGTACCGCTCGGCCTCCGGCTCGTCGCCGCCCCGCAGCCGGGCCATCCCGACCTGGAGCGCCGCCTCGCTGTGCCCGGCGGAGGCGGCCCGTTCGTACCAGCGCAGCGCCGCCTCGTCCTGGCCGCGCCCGGCGTGGAGAATGCCGAGGTTGAAGGCCGCGTCGACACTCCCGGCCTCCGCCGCCTTGGAGAACCACGGCTCGGCGCCCGTCCGGTCGCCGCCCTGGAGCAGCAGGATCGCCAGCGCGTTGGCGGCCTCCCGGTGCCCGGCGTAGGCCGCGCGCCGGTACCACTGCTCGGCCTGGGCCGTGCGGCCCTGCTCGGCGCAGAGCAGCCCCAGGTTGTACGCGCCGTTGTCGTCGCCCGCGTCCATCGCGGCCCGGTACCAGCGCTCGGCGGTCTGCTGCTCGCCGCGCTCGGCGTGCAGGGCGCCCAGCGCGTTGGCCGCGTTGCCGTCGCCCTCCTGGGCGGCCCGCAGCCACCAGACGGCCGCGGACTCGGTGTCCCCGGCGTCGCGCAGCAGGAAGCCCAGCGCGCAGGCGGCCCGTGCCTCGCCGTCCTTGGCGGAGGTCAGGTACCAGCGCCCGGCCTCCTTCAGCTCGCCGCGCCTCTCCAGGATCGCGCCGAGGTGCAGCGCGGCCCGCCGGTGCCCGCGCGCCGCGGCCTGCCGGTACCACTGCTCGGTGTCCTCGGCCGCGCCCGCCTCGGTCCCGTCCTCGCCGGTCGCCCCGGAGGCGCGCCGGTCCAGCGTCCGGGCCAGCCGGTACGCGGCCTCCCGGTGCCCCCGCTCGGCGGCCACCCGCATCCAGCGCTCGGTCGCGGTGTCGCCGCGGTGCTCCAGCAGGTCGGCGAGCGCGTACGCGGCGAGGACGTGCCCCTGCTCGGCGGCCTGCCGCAGCCAGTACTCGGCGCCCGGTTCGTCCCCGCGCTCGCGGAAGTGGCGTCCCAGCGCGTGCGCGGCCGGGGCCGAACCGGCGACGGCGGCGATCCGCCACCACCCGGCCGCCTCGTCTGCGTAACCGCGCTGGTGCAGCAGTACTCCCAGGTTGTTGGCGGCGGCGCGGTCGCCCGCCGCGGTGGCGGCACGCAGATGGGGCTCGGCTCCGTCGAGATCACCACGGCGCAGCAGCATGGACCCGAGGACGCTCATCGCCTCGACGTCACCGGTCTCGGCGGCCAGCCGGCGACGCACCTCCTCGGCCGCTTCGTCGGCCGCCTCCGTGGCCTCGTCCTCGGCGCCCTCCGGATCGGAAGGCTGCACAAATCGCCCCGTCTCGAACAGAGTTGCCATGTCCCCCATAACGTCCATCGTCGCACCACCTGCAACCTGGGTACACCCGGTATAGCGCAGTCCGTGAGGTCACTTCAGCGTTTTGTCGACATGCCCACAGAGAGACAAGTCAAACACAGATCGCTCAACTCCCCGCACCGGCAGGGCCGTCACGCCCGTCGACACCTGTATCCGCACATGACGAAGGCCCGGATCCCTATGGGATCCGGGCCTTCGTCGTCGTACACATCACGTGTCCGACTTCAGTAGCGGGGACAGGATTTGAACCTGCGACCTCTGGGTTATGAGCCCAGCGAGCTACCGAGCTGCTCCACCCCGCGCCGTTGTGTTCTCAACCTATCACGGCGCGGGACGGAGTCCGGACACGGTCGGGTCAGCCGCTGTCGGACCCGCTCGCGCCGTCGCCGGCACTCGCGTCGGGCGACGGGCTCGCCTTGCCCCCGTCGCCACCGCCACCGCCGCTGCCGCTCTTGTCGGCCTCGGCCTGCGCCTCCTCGGCGCGCCGCAGTGCGTCCTCAAGGTCCTTCTGGGCCTCGCCGTACGCCGTCCAGTCGTTCTCCTTCATGGCCTTCTGGCCGGCCTCGAAGGCTTCCTGGGCGTCGTCCAGCGCCGCCTGGACCGTCGGATCGCTCGACGCCGGTGGTGGTTCCTCCGTGTCGTCGCCCTCGTCCGGTGGTGGCTCGGTCGACGTGTCGGCGTCCCCGAACACCTTGTTGAGCGCCTCGTCCAGCGTGTCCTCGAACGCCGTCTGGCCTCCGTAGGTCACCAGGACCTTGCGCAGCAGCGGGTACTTGAGGCCGCCGCCACGGACGTAGACCGGCTCCACGTAGAGCAGTCCTCCGTCGAGCGGCACCGTCAGCAGGTTGCCGTACTCCACCTCCGAGTCGCCGCCTCTCAGCAGCCTGATGGACTCGGCGATGTCCTGTTCGGAGTTGAACTGGCTCTGTACCTGTTTCGGTCCGTCGACGGTCGTACTGGTCGGCAGTTTCAGAATTCTGATCTTGCCGTAACCGCTGGTGCCGGCCTCCGCGTCGACCGCCATGAACGCGCTGAGGTTGTCACGTCCGTTGGGTGTGAACGTGGTCGTCAGCGAGAACGCCTGTTCCTTCTGGTCCGGCATCTTCATGCTCAGGTAGTACGGCGGCACCGTCTCGCCCGACTTGTTGGTCGGGTCCTCCGGGACCTGCCAGACCTCGCTGCCGCTGAGGAACGTCTCGGCGTCCGAGACGTGGTAGCGGCTGAGCAGCTCGCGCTGGACCTTGAACAGGTCCTGCGGGTAGCGCAGGTGGGCCATCAGGGCGTCGGAGATCTCCGACTTGGACTGCACCGTGTCCGGGAACGCCTTCATCCAGGTCTTGAGGACCGGGTCCTGGGTGTCCCACTGGTAGAGCTTGACCTCGCCGGTGTACGCGTCGACGGTCGCCTTCACCGAGTTGCGGATGTAGTTGACCTGGTTCTGCTGGGCCACCACCGCGCGGTTGTCGTTGGCCGCCGTCAGCGAGTCGGCCGTCGTGTCACCGAGGGTGGTCCGCGAGGCGTACGGATAGCCGTTGGTGGTCGTGTAGGCGTCCACGATCCACTGGATGCTGCCGTCCACCACGGCCGGATAGGCGTCGCCGTCGATGGTCAGCCACGGTGCGACCGCCTCGACCCGGTCCTTCGGGGTGCGGTTGTACAGAATCCGCGAACCGTCGCCGATCGCCCCGGAGTACAGGATCTGCGGCTCGTTGAACGCGACCGCGTACGCCGCCCGGTTGACCGGGTTGGAGAGGTTGACCCCGCTGTCGCCCTTGTAACTGGTGGTCTTCTCACCGCTGTCGTCGGAGTAGTCGATCTCCGCCTGGGGACCGCCGACGATCGAGTAGGTGGTGGTCTTCTCGCCGTAGTAGATCCGCTGCTCGTACGTGCCGAGGTCACCCTTGGAGGGCAGGTTCGACTCGGTGAAGACCGGGCGTCCCTCGGCGTCGACCTCGGTGCCCTTGGCGGCGACCACGCCGTAGCCGTGGGTGTAGCGGAAGTGGTTGTTGATCCAGTTCTGCTTGTCCACACCGGCGAGGTTCAGCTCACGCAGACCGATGACCGTGTCCTGGTCGGCGCCGTCCTTGCTGTACCGGTCGACGTCCAGGTTGGTCGGGAACGCGTAGTACTTACGCATCTGCTGGAGCTGCTGGAACGTCGGCGAGACGATGTTCGGGTCCATGATGCGGATGCTGGCGGCGTCGTCGACGTCGCCCCGCAGCTGCGTCAGGTCCTCGGTCTTGCTCTTGCCGTCGTAGTCCGTGACCTTGGTGCCGTCGATGCCGTAGGCGTCACGCGTCGCCTTGAGGTTCTTCTCGACGTACGGCGCTTCCTTGGCCTGCTCGTTCGGCTGAACCTGGAATTTCTGCACGATCGCCGGGTAGAGGCCGCCGATCAGGATCGCCGAGAGCACCATCAGGCCGAAGCCGATGACGGGCAGCTGCCAGGTGCGTCGCCAGATGGTGGCGAAGAACAGCAGCGCGCAGATGACGGCGATGCAGAACAGGATCGTCTTGGCCGGCAGGTAGGCGTTGGCGTCGACGTACCTCAGGCCCGTCCAGTTGTCGGTGGCCTTGAAGTCGCTGGACTTCACCGCCAGTCCGTACCGGTCGAGCCAGTAGGCCACCGCCTTCAGCGCCACGAAGATGCCGATCAGCACCGAGAGGTGGCCGGTGGCCGCGGCCGTCGCGCGCGCTCCCGGGCTGGTGACGCGCAGACCGCCGTAGAGGTAGTGGGTGAGCGCGGCGGCGATCACCGACAGGATCGCGGCGGCGAAGCCGAAGCCGAGCAGGAACCGGTACCAGGGCAGGTCGAAGGCGAAGAACGCGACATCGAGCTTGAACTGGGGGTCCTTCTGCCCGAACGGCACGCCGTTGACCCACATCAGCCAGGTCCGCCACTGACCGGACGCCGAGGCGCCCGCGATCAGGCCGACCAGTGCGGTGATGCCGAGCAGCAGCCACTTCTTGTAGGGCGCGAT
Organism: Streptomyces sp. CRN 30; assembly: GCF_034105845.1. Taxonomy (NCBI): domain Bacteria; kingdom Bacillati; phylum Actinomycetota; class Actinomycetes; order Kitasatosporales; family Streptomycetaceae; genus Streptomyces; species Streptomyces sp. CRN 30. Next base: position 65,533 of record NZ_JAVRHI010000305.1, read on the forward strand.
GCCCATCCGGTAGCGGTCGAGGTTCTGCTGCTCCATCGACATGGCGCTCAGCGGCGGCCGCATGCGGTGGGCCAGCCAGATGTTGAAGCCCACGGCGAGGGCCATCAGCAGGCCGAAGACGAAGAAGAGGCCGATCTTCGTCCACAGGGTCGTCGTGAAGACCGACGAGTAGTCGACCGACCGGTACCACAGCCAGTCCGTCCAGAACCCCGCGAACATGGTGAACGCCATGGCCAGGACGGCCAGGACGCCCAGCGTCATGAGCAGGGTGCGGACACGCCGGGACGGGCGTCCCACTCTCATCCGTGGCCCTGTCGGGCCTCCTCCGCCGCGGTCCGGCATCTGGAAAGCCAAGGTGAGCACCTCGAAGTTCGCTGTTGAAACGGTCAGGTCCTCGGGTTCGTGGACCCTTCGCGCGCCCCCGTGCTCGTGGGCGCACACTTATGCAACTTACTCATCGTTTACTCGGTTCCCGATTCCGGTACCGAACGAGGCAGGATTGTGACCATGTCCAACACCCCCATGGCGGCGAACCCGCTCACCCGGTCCGTGCTAGAGATCGACGAGTACGTCTCCGGCCTCGGCTGGGACCAGCCCGCCCGCCTCTTCGCTCTCGTAGACACCGCTCAGCTCCGCGCCGAGCAGCCCTCGCTCGCGGACCGGCTCGGTCTCGCCGACGAGGGCGAGTCCGCCGGCCTCACCCCGATCGAGCAGGACGAAGTACCGACGAACCGGCCGCTGGACGAGTTCCTCGGCACCATCGCCTGGCCGGGCTCGGTCGCCGGCTGCGCGCTCAGCGTGGAGCGGCTGATGCTGCCGCCGTCCGCCGAGGCACAGGTGGAGCAGGGTCTGGGCGAGGCCGAGCTGGCGAAGTGGGTGGCGGACCACCCGGACCGGCAGGAGGTCCGGATGACGGTGGCGGTCCTGCGCGACGGCGCGCGGGAGTCGGCGCTGCGGCTGCGCGAGAAGGACACCGCGACGGAGGTCCTCACCGGTTCCGACCTGGTGCCGGGGCTGGCGGAGGCGCTGTCGGCGACGTTCGCCGAGTAGGTCCCGGCTCAGCCGCCGAGCAGGTCCCGGCTCAGCCGCCGGACAGGGCCCGGCGGCGGCCGCCGAGCAGGTCCGGCTCTAGCCCGCGGCGCAGGTCGGCAGGGAGTCCGTCTTCCCGGAACTGATGTCCTTGAGCGCGTCCAGGGCGTCGTCGATGGTCTTCACCTTGACCAGGGTGAGTCCGTCGGGGGTGTCCTCGGCCGCGGCGGCGCAGTTGTCGGCGGGCGTCAGGAAGTACTGGGCGCCCTTGTCGCGGGCGCCTACGGTCTTCATCTGGATGCCGCCGATCGGGCCGACCGTACCGGCGTCGTCGATCGTTCCGGTGCCGGCGACGAACTTGCCCCCGGTGAGATCGCCCGGGGTGAGCTTGTCGTAGATGCCGAGCGCGAACATCAGGCCGGCGCTCGGACCGCCGACGTCGGCGAGCTTGATGTCGATCGTGAACGGGAAGGTGTGGTCGGTCCCGGCCGAGATCCCGACGATGGCGCGCTTCTCGCCGGTGTCGTCGGAGGAGGTCGTGGTGATGGTGACCTTCTCGGTGGTGGTCGCCGTCCGGTTCTCCTTCTCGGCGGCGGCCTGCTCCTTGGCGGGCACGACTGTGAAGACGACGTCCTCGCCGGCCTTGTGCTTGGTCACCAGTTCGGCGACGTCACCGGGTTTCTTGACCGCCGTACCGTCGACGGACTTGATGACGTCACCGGCGTGCAGCCGGCCCTCGGCCGGGGAGTCCTTGACGACGGTGGAGACGACCACCCAGGACTTCACCGGGATGTCCAGCTGCTTCAGGGCCGCGACCTTGGCGCTCTCCTGGGACTGGCTGAACTCCTCGGCGTTCTCCTGCGTCGACTGCTCCTCGGTCTTGCCGTCCGGGTAGAGCGTGTCGTGCGGCACGACCTTGTTGTCGTGGGCGAGCCAGCCGTAGACGGCCTCCACAAGGTTCATCTTGTAGTCGGCGCTGGTGACGCGGACCGTGGTCATGTTGAGGTGCCCGCTCGCCTCGTACGTCTTGTGCCCGGAGATGTGCAGCACCGGCTCGCCGTCGTGGTCACCCAGCGTGTTCACCGTCGGCCCCGGGGACATCTCCGAGTACGGCACGGGGATGAACACACCCGCGCACAGGAGCGCGATCAGCATCAGGGTGGAGGCGAGCATCGTCGCGGTGCGGCGTGGCATGGCACGACAGTACGGGACGCTCCTGTCAGCGGACCGTCAGGGCGGCCCGTCCGGAGGTCCCCCCGCTCACGTGCGGGAGTGGGGCCTCTCCATGGCCTCGCGGAAGCGCGCGTACCCGTCGAGCTCCGGCCCGTCGCTGCGTACCTTGCGGGTCCGGTTGGCCCAACTTCCCCACAGGCCCGCGACGATCGCGGCCACCAGCGGAATGAGCAACCAGGCGAGCGCCGCCATGCCGACCTCCCGACCCCATGTGCGCGACTGACTGATCAGCAGATTAACCATCCGCAATGACAACGGTCATGCCGGGGGTGCGGTTACGCAACCGGACGGGTGGTACGCCCGTCAGCAGGCGCCGACCCACTCCTCGGTGCCGTCCGCGAAGGTCTGATGCTTCCAGATCGGCACCTCGTGCTTGAGGTCGTCGATCAGCTTCCGGCACGCCTCGAACGCCTCGCCGCGGTGCGGGCAGGACACGGCGACGACGACCGCGAGGTCCCCGATCCGCAGGTCGCCCACGCGGTGCACGGCCGCGAGGGCGCGCACCGGGTACTCGGCGACGACCTTCTCGGCGATCCGTCGCATCTCGGCCTCGGCGCTGGGGTGGCAGGAGTAGCCGAGCCGGTCGACGTCCGCTCCCCCGTCGTGGTCGCGCACGGTGCCCACGAACAGGGCGGTGCCGCCGGCCGCGCTGTCGCCGACCGCGCGGAAGACCTCGTCCACGGAGAGCGGCGTGTCCCGGACCGCGATCAGCTTCACGGGGTCCTGCGCGGCCTGCTCGCCGGGGTGATCGTGCGTGGATGCCATGCGCCCATCGTGCCCCACCGCGCCGCCGACACGGAACCGCCGTGTCGACCGGCACGCGCGCGTACGGGTCGGATGTTTCTACAGCGCGTATGCGGAAGCAGTCGGCGCCCAGGGGGCAGATGCGTCGGGGCGTGCAGGGAGCAGGTGCGCCGGGGTGTGTCAGATGCGGCGGCGTGCCTTGCGGGCCCTACGGACCACCGCGGCCGCGCCCAGCAGGGCGACCGTCGCGCCCGCCGCGCCCGCGGCCGTCGCGTCCTTGCGGCCGAGCCGCCGTCCGGCGACCGTGTGCCGCCCGGAGACCTCCTCCAGGAGTTCGGCGAGCACCTCCTCGTTGGTGTACTCGGGGCGCCACCCGGCGTCGTGCAGCCGGCTCCCGCTCACCACCCAGGGGTACATCGTGTAGGCCAGGTCCCCGGCCGGGGAGGGCGTCAGCCCGATGCGGTGCAGCCGGGCCGCCGCGCCGAGCGCCACCGTCGAGGGCAGTTCCATGCGGCGGATGCCGCTCAGCTCCTCGACCTCCTCCTGCTCAAGCCATCCGTCGCAGCCGACGGCCAGCTCGCCCTCCACCTTCTCCAGCGCGGCGTACTCCAGCGCGCTGCACAGGTCCTCGACGTGGCAGAACTGCCAGGCGGGCCGCGACCCGGCCACGACGAGCAGCCGGGGCGACTCGAAGTACCTGGTCAGCGCGGTGTCGGTGCCGCCGACGAGGACGGCGGGGCGGACCACCGTGACGTTCAGACCGGGGTGCGCCCGCGGCGCGCGGCGGGCCAGCCGCTCGATCTCCAGGAGGTCCCCGACGCCGGTCGCCTCGGCCGTGGCGCGCAGCTCGGCGTCCTCCGACAGCGGCAGCTGGTTGTCCGGCAGGGCGCCGTAGACCATCGCGGACGTGCACAGGACGACCCGGTGCACACCGGCCGCCGCGGCGGCCGTCAGGACGGTCTGCGTCCCCCGGACGTTGTAAGCCGTCCGGGCGGCCGCGTCGGTCTCCAGGTCGAGGTCGAGCGCGAGGTGCACCACCACGTCCGCGCCGCGCAGCTTGTCGGCGATGGCCGGATCCCGCACGTCCAGGACGTGCCACTGCGCCGACGCGCACTCGCCGCGCCGCTCGTCGATCGCGAGGACCTGCTTGACCTCGTCGGACGCGGCGAGCCGCGCGGTGAGCAGCGCACCCGTCCCGGAGGCGGCTCCTGTCACCGCGACGACGGGTCCGCGCGCCACGGGGCCGGTGGGACTGGTTGACTGGTTTCGCGCTGCGCGAACCTGCGGATCTGGGGAACTCACCGGGCGTCTCCAGCGGTTGTCTTCAGTACGCACGCGAGTGACGCGTACGTACCAGGTGGCATCCATCCTGCCGCAGGCCGTCAGTCGGCGAAGCACCGAGGCCCGATCCGCCCCGGGTGTCTACGCTGGGTGGTGAATGTCGGGCAGCCGTGCCGCCGGAGAGAACCGGCGGCCCTACCAGCCGAGGAACCCCGTGAGTGACACCCCATTCGGATTCGGCCTTCCGCCGGAGGAGCCGGACGACGGCGACGAAGGCAAGAAGAAGGACCAGCAGAGCGGTGGTGGTCAGGGACCGGCCAACCCGTTCGGTTTCGGGCTGCCCGGTGCCGGTGGCCTGGGCGGCCCCGGTGCGGACAATCCGTTCGCTGCCATGTTCGGTTCGATGAACCCCACCGACCTGGGCGCCGCCTTCCAGCAGCTGGGCCAGATGCTCTCCTACGAGGGCGGCCCGGTGAACTGGGACATGGCCAAGCAGATCGCCCGCCAGACGGTCGCCCAGGGCGCCCCGGACGGCAGCAAGGACGCGAGCATCGGCCCCGCCGAGCGCAACGCCGTCCAGGAGGCCGTCCGGCTCGCGGACCTGTGGCTCGACGACGCGACCTCCCTGCCCTCGGGTGCGGGCTCCGCGGTGGCCTGGAGCCGCGCGGAGTGGGTCGAGGCGACCCTGCCGGCCTGGAAGGAACTGGTCGACCCGGTCGCCGAGCGCGTCGGCAACGCCATGGGGGACGTCCTGCCGGAGGAGATGCAGGCCATGGCCGGCCCGCTGATCGGCATGATGCGCTCGATGGGCGGCGCCATGTTCGGCACGCAGATCGGGCAGGCCGTGGGCGTGCTCGCCGGTGAGGTCGTCGGTTCTTCCGACATCGGCCTGCCGCTGGGCCCCGCGGGCAAGGCGGCGCTGCTGCCGGCGAACGTCGAGTCGTTCGGTAAGGACCTGGGCGTGCCGCAGGAGGAGGTGCGGCTGTACCTCGCCCTGCGCGAGGCCGCTCACCAGCGTCTCTTCGCCCACGTGCCGTGGCTGCGCTCGCACCTGTTCGGCGCGGTCGACGGCTACGCGCGCGGCATCAAGGTCGACACGGCGAAGCTGGAGGACGTGGTCGGCCAGTTCGACCCGCAGAACCCCGAGCAGCTTCAGGAAGCTCTTCAGCAGGGCATGTTCCAGCCGGAGGACACGCCGGAGCAGAAGGCCGCCCTGGCCCGCCTGGAGACGGCGCTGGCGCTCGTCGAGGGCTGGGTGGACGCGGTGGTGCACGCCGCCGCCAAGCCGCGGCTGTCGTCCGCCGACGCGCTGCGGGAGACGCTGCGCCGCCGGCGTGCCTCGGGCGGTCCGGCGGAGCAGACCTTCGCCACCCTGATCGGTCTGGAGCTGCGGCCCCGCCGGCTGCGGGACGCCTCCCGGCTGTGGGCGTCGCTGACGGACGCGCGCGGGGTCGACGGCCGGGACGGGCTGTGGGCCCACCCGGACATGCTGCCGACCGCCACCGACCTGGACGACCCGGACGGTTTCGTCCACCGCGAGCAGCTGGACTTCTCCGAGCTGGACAAGATGCTCGGCGAGGCCGCCGGCAAGCCCGACCTGCACAAGAAGGGCAAGGCCGAGGGCGGCGCCGAGGGTGACGACGGCAAGGGCGACAGCGGCAAGGGCGACAGCAGTACGGGTGACAGCGGCAAGGGCGACGACGCCGAGTGAGCCTGTACGACGACGCGGTCCTCGTGCTGAAGGGGTACGAGGGCCGGGAGGAAGGCCAGGACGCCCTGCGCCAGGTGTATGTCGATCACCTGGCGGCGCATCCGGACGGCCTGTGGAAGTCCTGCGGCGACGGGCACATCACGGCGAGCGCGCTGGTGGTCGACCCGTCGCGCGACCGGGTCCTGCTGACCCTCCACCGCAAGATGCGCATGTGGCTGCAGATGGGCGGCCACTGCGAGCCGGGCGACGCGACGCTCACCGCGGCCGCCCTGCGCGAGGGCACGGAGGAGTCCGGCATCGCCGGCCTGTCTCTGCTGCCGGGCGGCCCGGTCCGGCTGGACCGCCACCACACGCCGTGTGCCTGGCACCTGGACGTGCAGTACGCGGCTGTCGCCCCGCCGGACGCGGTCGAGGCCATCAGCGACGAGTCCCTGGACCTGCGCTGGTTCGGCTGGGACGAGGTGGCGGAGGTGGCCGACGAGTCGGTGGTCCGTCTGATGGCGGCCACGCGCTCGCGGCTGTGACGCCTGTGCGTGCGCCCGCGCCCGCGCCTGTGCGTGTGTAAGGGGCGAACGCCATGGCGTTCGCCCCTTACACACGCACTGTGGGTGTCAGCTCCAGACGTTGCCCTGGTTCTGGCCGTGGGCGCCCTGCTGGCCCATGCCGTACTGCGCGGCGAGCCCGGACCCGAGCGCCGCGTGCTGCGGCGGCAGCAGCTCGCTGGGCTGTACGAGGGCGAAGCCGCTGCCCATGAAGCTCAGCTCCCAGCCCTCACCGGTGTTGCCTCGGCGCCGGAACACCCCCGAGGAGTGCGTCTGGGCCTGCATCTGCACCCGCAGCCCCGTGGACCAGGCGACGATCGCGTCGGCGTCGCAGTTGACGTACTGCTCCGGCGTCACCCGCAGCAGCAGCGGAGCACCCGAGGTCATCAGCGCGATCCTGCCGCGGCCGCTGATGTTGAGCTGGTACTTCCCCGAGCCGGAGATGCCGTAGAGGCTGTCCACGGCGATGACCTCGTGGTGCAGGGAGGAGTCCATGGCCAGCACGTAGGAGCTGTCGACGGTGAGTCCCTCGTGGTCGACGTCCATCACGTGGATGTACTGCGCGAGGTTGGCGAAGTAGACCGTGCCCTGTCCGTGGCAGCGCATCAGGTCCAGGCCCTCGCCGGTGTGCGCACGCGCGTGTGCGCGCTGGCCGCCCTGGTACTCGGCGTCGAACTCCACGAGTCCCTGGTAGGCGACCATCGTGCCCTTGCGGGCGAGGACGTCGTCGTGGCCGCCGAGGGCGACACGGAGCATCTGCTTGTTCTGCAGGCTCCAGTGGTCCTGGGTCTGCTGCTCGTTGTAGGCGAAAAGCGGGCTCTGCATGGTGTGTGTTCCCCCTCAGCCCCGGACCCGGAGACGGTCGGTGCTGTCCTCACTGGGCTGGACGACGACGATGCCCTGACCGGAGAAGGCCATCTGGTAGGCCTCGCCGCTGCCGCGGCCGATCAGCGAACCCGCCTTGAAGCTGCGCTTGCCCTTCACCTTCAGGTTCGGTGACCAGGCGACCAGCGCGTCCGGGTCGACGTACGTCTCGTCCTCGCCGCCGCCGCAGTCGACGACGATCGGCTTGCCGCGCGAGGTGAGCGCCACCCACCCCTGGCCGGTGATCCTGGTGTTCCACAGGCCCTGGCCGGCGAACTTCGCCAGTCCCTTGACCCGCTCCACTCCCCAGGTGAGATGGGCGTCGAAGGCCAGCAGGTTGGTGGCGTTGACGGAGATCCCGTCGCCGTCGAGCTGGATGACGACGACGTCCGCGCCGTAGTCGGCGAGGTAGAGCAGCCCGTCGCCGGAACACTTCATCAGGGGCGCGCCCTCGCCGGTCATCCAGTCCTTGGCGATCTGGCGGACGGCGGGCGGATTGGGCTCGTACTGCACGAAGCCCTCGTAGGCGACCATCGAGCCCACGCGCGCGAAGAGGTCGTGTCCGGTCTGCATGGCGACCTTCAGCATGTGGTCGCCGTGGTTCTCCATGCGGGCGCTGACCGGGGCGGGGGCGTAGCCCGCGAGCGGCTGGTTCATCTCGGGCTCTCCCTCAGATCTCGTACGGCTGGACGACGACGAAGTTGCCGGGCGCGGCCCGGAACTGGAGGTTGACGCTCTCGCCGGTGTCGCCGGCGTAGGAGTTGCGGCGCATCCGCACCTGGCTGGAGACGATGACCTGGGCGGCGGCCGACCAGGCCACGACCGCGTTGCAGTCGGCGAAGGTGGTGGGCGTGACCGGCAGCACCACCGGTGCGCCGTGCGTCTTGACGACGATCGTGCCGGTGCCCTGGAACTGCATCGTGAACAGCGCGCCGCCCGGGATGCCGTGCCCCTCGATGCGGCGGACCTCGTACTGGAGGCTCTCGTCGAAGGCCAGGACGTTCTCCGCGGAGACGCAGATCGCGTCGCCCTGGAGCTCGATCGGGTGCAGCATCGTGGACTCTTCGGCGAAGAAGACCTGCCCCTTGCCGGTACAGCGCATCAGCTGCAGTTCCTGGCCGGTGGCGTTGCCGACGATGCGGCCGGTGAATCCGGCGCCCTTGTAGCCGAAGTCGACCTTGCCCTGGTAGAGCACCATGCTGCCCTGGCGGGCGAGCACGGGCTGGTCCCCGAGGCCGAGGTCGACGCGGACGAGCTTGTCGTTCTGCTGCGTCCAGCGCTGGCCGGTGGGTGTCTCCCGGAACTTCTGCAGCGCGGCGGCGACACCGGGGGTTCCGCCGCCCTGGGGAATGCCCTGGGTCGGCACGCCCTGCGGCGGCACACCCTGCGGCACGCCGTAGGGCGCCTGCTGGACGGGAGGCTGGCTGTATCCGGGCGGCGGAGGCGGTGCCTGGGGTGCCTGGGGTGCCTGGGGCTGACCGTAGCCCGGGGGCAGGGAGGCGGTCTGGCCCGGGACCTGTGCGACCTGCGGGACCTGCGGGTTCGTCTGCTGCTGGCCCGGCACGCCGTACGGCTCGGTGGGCGCCGCCGGTGGCGGGGCCGGAGCGCCGTGGGGCGGGGCGGGCGGCGCCGAGGCCGGGGGCTGGAGCGTGAAGTCCTGCGCGGCGGGTTGGGCGGCAGGCGCGGGCGCCGGCGGAATGGGCGGG
>NZ_JAVRHI010000306.1:0-16469 GCF_034105845.1 Streptomyces sp. CRN 30
GAGCCCGCGCCCGCGCCCGCGCCCGCCGACCTGACCAAGCCCGAGGACGCCCGATGAGCACGCCCCAGCCCCCGGCGCCGCAGCAGCACGCGCCCCAGCAACCCGCGCCACACCGGCAGGCGGCGCCCGGTCCGTCGTACACCTCGCCCATCCCCGTCGTGCGCACCCACCTGGGGCACGCGCTCGCCTCCGAGTGGACGAAGATCCGTTCGGTCCGCTCGACGATGTGGACGCTCGGCATCTTCCTGGCGCTGGTGATCGGCATCGGGCTGCTGGTCGCCGTGCAGACGAGCGACGTCGACTACCGCGACGTCCCGTACACCCTCTCCGCCTTCTTCGGACTGCTCCTCGCGCAGATCTGCCTGATCACGCTGGGCGTGCTGGTGGTCTCCTCGGAGTACGGCACGGGGATGATCCGCACCACGTTCACGGCCTCACCGCAGCGGCACCGGGTGCTCGCCGCCAAGCTGATCATCTTCTTCGCGGTGGCGTTCGTCGTCTCGGCCCTCTCCATCGGCCTGGTCGGCCTCTTCACCGCGGGTCTGCACGACGAGCCGTCCAGCACCCCGTGGGTCGGTTCCGTCTTCATGGGCGCCCTGTACGTCTCGCTGCTCGGTGTCCTCGCCCTCGCGGTGGGCTCGATGCTGCGGCACTCGGCGGGCGCGATCACCACGATGCTCGGCCTGGTGCTGGTGCCCGCGATCCTGCCCGCGTTCCTGCTGTTCTCCGAGAGCCTGCGCCCGATCGCCGAGGCGGTGCTGGAGTACAACGCCATCAACTCGCTCGCCGCGGTCTTCGGCCTGAACAGCGGGAGCGGCGGCGGCAGCCAGCTCGCCGTGCTCGCCGTCATCACGGCCGCGGCGATCGCCGGCGCCTTCGCGCTGCTGGACCGCAGGGACGTGTGACAGCCGTGCGTCAGAGCTAGAAACGCGGCGCGTTACGGGACCGCTGCACCTGCGAGGTGCGGCGGTCCCGCGCGTTCCAGCAGGCCTTGTGCCAGTGGCGGCGGTCGTCGACGCCGGCGTGCTCGGGCCAGGCGACCACGTGCGGCACCCCGGAGGCGATCATCTGGTCGCAGCCGGGGCAGCGGTACGTCTTGCCCACGGCGCTCGCGCCCGCGACGTGCCGCACGCTCCAGCCCTCGCCCCGCCAGTCCTCGGTGGACTGCCAGCCGCCGTAACGGTCGCCCCGGTCCTCGTCGGCGCTCCGGCCGGACGAGCCGGCACCCTTGGGTCGGTTGCGACGCGGGGACACGGGACACCTCACGGGTCGGCACGGGAAGCACGGATGGCGTCCAGCCTACGCGGGCCGCGTGAGGGCGGGCCCGCCCCTCGAACCGGCACGTATCCCCCTCCGGCGGAGGCATTCGCCGGACAATCCGCAAATCGCGTCGTCGGCCGTGTCTCAGGCACGTGTCAGGCGGTTATGCCAGTGGGGGAGCTCCGCGTCGGAGCCGAGAAAGCAGGAAGTGCCATGCGTGTTGGAAGTTTTGTACTGGCTGCCCAGTTCCCGGGCCAGGGGCAGGGGGAGGCCCTGCACCGTGCCGTGCGGACGGCGGAGGCGGCCGAGGAGGCGGGGCTGGACTCGGTGTGGCTGGCCGAGCACCACTTCGTCCCCTACGGGACCTGCCCGTCGGCGATCACCCTCGCCGCGTTACTGCTCGGACGCACCCGGCGGATCCGGGTCGGCACGGCGGTCAGTGTCCTCCCCACCGTCCATCCGGTGGCCCTCGGCGAGCAGGCCGCGCTGCTGCACGTGACGTCGGGCGGCCGGTTCTCGCTGGGCGTGGGCCGCGGCGGACCGTGGGTGGACCTGGAGGTGTTCGGCGCGGGCGTCGAGGCGTACGAGACGGGGTTCCCCGAATCACTCGATCTGCTGGTGCGCTGGCTGCGCGAACCGTCGGTCGGCGCCTCGGGGGAACGGTTCTCCTTCCGTGAGGTCCCGGTGGTTCCCAGACCCGCGGACGCCTTCGAGGGCTCCTCGGGTCCCGAGGTCGTCGTCGCCTGCACCTCCCCGGCGAGCGTCCGGCTCGCGGCCGAGCGCGGGCTGCCCATGCTGCTCGGCATGCACATCGGGGACGAGGAGAAGGCGGAGATGGTCGCGCTGTGGCGGCGGCACGCACGCGCGGCGGGCCATGACCCGGACGAGATCGCCCTCGCCGACCACGTGTCGGCCGGGGTCTGCCAGATCGCGGACCGGCGGACGGACGCGGTCGAGACCCTCGTCAAGGCGATGCCCGGCTGGCTGAGGCAGGGGCTGGGCGCCCATGTGACGGTGGACGGCCGCGCCCGCGCGATGCGGGACCCGAGGGCGTACACCGAACTGCTCTGCGCGCTGCACCCGGTGGGAACGCCCCGGTTGTGCGCCGACCGGCTGGCCGCGACCGCCGAACGGACGGGCATCTCGCGCTTCGCCCTGCTCGTCGAGGGCTCGGGCGACCTCGCGGCCACCGAGGAGAACGTACGGCGGATCGGCGCCGAGGTGCTCCCCCGGCTGAGCGGCCGGGCCGTGGCCCGACCGCCCGCGTGCGGCTGAGGGCCTGTGCCCCGAGCCGCTGACTGTGCGAGGGTCCCGGACCGGCACGTGACCGGTGCCGCCGGTACGGCCGGGCCGTGGACCCGTGCCGCGGTGCGAGGACCGCGGCCGGCGGGGGCTTGCCACCCCAGTACCTGGACACCTCCCGCAGGACGGCAAGCCGTGCGCCGAGGGCTGCCTCAGCAGTCCCGGAACTCCGGTGACTGGTTGAGCAGCTGACTGCGGACCGAGGTGAAGCGCGCCAGCGTGTCGTCCACCGCGGAGTCCAGTGGGAAGACGGCCACCCGGTGGCAGTTCTGGAAGGCCAGCCGCACACCGAAGTGCCGCTGCAGCGCGCCGCGTATCGCGTCACTCGCGAGCACACGCAGCAGCTGGCCGCGTGCCTGCTCGTTCGGCGGGGGCGTCTGGTTGTCGGCGAAGTCGCCGCCGTCAACGTTCAGCTGGGCCACCAGAGAGCTGATCATCTCCCATGCATAGGGCAGGGAGGTCCGGACGCAGTCGACGAAAGCGGCTTCGTCGACCTCGCCTCGCTCGGCCTGTTCGAGTAGGGCCGGTGAGACGTCGAGCGACATGGGTTCTCCTCTCGAACCCCCGCGGAGCGGGGGCTGACGGACAGGTCGGGAGCCCGCGACGTGACCACTCTGTGTGCATGCACCGCGACCTCCTGTTTCCACCGTAGGCACCGCAGGGGGAGCGCACCAGGAGGAAGGCGCTCCGATAGTCACAATCAGCCATTAATGATCAGAGTTGCCTACGGCACGTGACAATTGGCAGCGCACGCGGGGTGCGGAACGGCGCCCGCCGGCCCGGTGGGCGCTCACGACCACGATGAGGTGGGCGAATCGCGTCCGCGGACAGGTGTCGAGTAGCGTTTCCGACCATGCGTCTCGTCATTGCCCGGTGTTCCGTCGACTACGCCGGCCGGCTCACCGCCCATCTGCCCTCGGCCCCCCGTCTGATCCTGGTGAAGGCGGACGGCAGCGTCTCGATCCACGCGGACGACCGGGCCTACAAGCCCCTGAACTGGATGTCGCCGCCCTGCACCCTGAAGGAGGGCGCCGGGGACGAGGAAGGCGTCTGGACGGTCGTGAACAAGGCGGGCGAGAAGCTCATCATCACGATGGAGGAGGTCCTGCACGACTCCTCGCACGAGCTCGGCGTCGACCCCGGTCTGATCAAGGACGGGGTGGAGGCCCATCTGCAGGAACTGCTGGCCGACCGCATCGAGACCCTCGGTGAGGGTTACACGCTCATCCGCCGCGAGTACATGACGGCCATCGGTCCCGTCGACATCCTGTGCCGCGACGCGGAGGGCCGGACGGTCGCCGTCGAGATCAAGCGGCGCGGCGAGATCGACGGCGTCGAACAGCTCACCCGTTACCTCGAGTTGCTGAACCGCGACCCCCATCTCGCCCCGGTCCGCGGCGTCTTCGCGGCCCAGGAGATCAAGCCCCAGGCGCGGGTCCTCGCCACCGACCGCGGCATCGGGTGCCAGGTCCTGGACTACAACGCGCTGCGGGGCATCGAGGACGACAAACTTCGCTTGTTCTGAGCGGTGCGCTTACGTCCGAGGGCCGGGTCCGTGATATCGGGACCCGGCCCTCTGGTTCACCCCCGTCGCTCCGCTACGGCGGGACCCCGTGCGTACACCGGTCAGGTGTTCACCGTGTCGCCCGCCGGGTCGCCGTCGCCACTCTGCGGGGCACTCGCCGAGCCATCCGTGGCCGTGGGTTCACCGATGGTGGGACCACCGGCCGAGGTACTGCTCTGCGGGGGCGGGGGCGGGTCCTCCGGCTGCGTCTCCTCCGGGCTCGACGGCTGGGTCGGCGTCGACGGTTCCGGCGGGGTGTCGGTGCCCGGATCCGGGTCCGGGTCCGGGTCCGGATCGGGGTCGGTGTCCGACGGGGACGGTGGCTTCGGGGACGTGGACGGGTCCTTCGTGGTGGGCGCCGTCTTCGTCGGGGACCCGCCGGTGTCGTCGTCGCCCGGCTCCCCCGTACCGCTCGACTCGTCCGACGGGGCGGCGCTGCGCGTCGGTGCCGGATCGTCCGAGGTGCCGTACGTGCCGTCGGGGCCGGGGTCCGTGGGCACGCTCACGCTGCCCGTGCCCGTACCCGCGCCGCCGTCCTTCTTCGGACGGTCCGCGCTCAGACTGTCGTCGTCATAGCCAGGGCTGGCCGACGGATCGACCCCGACCCGCTCGGCGGGGGTGTTCTCGCCGCCGTCGGAGGTGGCGCCCAGCGTGACGACGGTGCCGAGCACGGCGGCGAGCAGCGCGCCCGCGCCCGCCGCCACCAGGTTGCGCCGGGCACCGCTGACCAGACGGCCGCCGAGCCCGCCCTTGGGGGCGGAGGCGGCGCGGTGCACGACCACCGTCGAGGTGTCGCCCTCGGGCCGGACCGGCGGGTACGCCGCGCCGAAGCCGGCCGGGACACCCGGGGGCGGCGACGCCGACTCCTCGTGCCGGGCGTCCGGCACCTCCTCCCCCGCCGCCGTGCGCCCACCGGGCGGGGTCTCCCCGGAGCGGTCGGCGACCAGGGCGAGGGCGCGGCGGCCGGCGACCGTGCCGCGCCGGTCGGCGAGGGCGCCACGCAGTCCGATGGACGTCTCCAGCTCGGCCCGGGCCCGGTCCAGCTGCCCGGTCACCAGCGCCAGGACGCCCAGCTCGTGGTGGAAGTAGGCCTGCTCGGTCACCTCTCCGGCGAGCCGGGAGGCCTCGGCGCCGTACCGCAGCGCCCGCTCCCAGGCGCCCCAGTCCAGTCCGGCGGCGAACGCGGGCGCGGCCTGCCGGGCCAGCCGTACGGCGGCGCTCTCCTCGTCCTCCTCGGCGGCCCGGGCTGAGGGTCCCCCCTTGTCGGGCGAAGCCGAGGGCGCGGCCGAGTCCTTGGGGGACGTGAGGGGCACCAGCACCGCGAGTGCGGCCAGCACGGCGTCCGCCTCCGCCGTGACCCGCTCGGGCGTGACCGAGGGGTGCCCGGCCCACCAGGAGTAGTGCCGGGCGACGGTGACGGCGCGGTCCTCGGCGCCGTCGGCGTATCCGGCGGCCTCCAGTTGCTCCCGCACTCCGGACGCGAGCCGGTGGCGGGCGCCGACCGGGGTGAGCAGCGCGCTGTGCACGAGTTCGGCGAGGGCCGCGTCCGCGTGGGTGTCCCCCACCAGCGCGGGCAGGTGCGCCTGGTGCGGCACCTCACCGCCGAGGGCGACCGCGAGCCTCAGCGTCTCGCGCGCCGACTCGCTCAGCCGGGACGCCAGCAGCGCGGCGGGCGCGGCCCCCTCGGCGAGCGACGGCAGGGGGACGTCGGCGCCGTCACCGGGGGCGCCGGAGGGAACCGAGCCGTCCCGCTCGGACGCCGACGGGGACCGGGAGTCCGGCGCCTCCTCGAAGACGCCGAGGTCGTCGAAGGCGTCCGCGGCGGCGAGCATCCGGTCCCGCTGCCGCAGCAGCGCCCCGGCCTGCATGAACCGCAGCGGCAGCCCCTCGGACTCGAACCAGAGGTCGCCCGCCCAGGTGCGCTCGTCCTCGGTGAGCACCCGGCCGACGGCGCGCTCGAGAAGCTGCGCACCGCCCTCGCGGTCGAGTCCGCCGAGGGACACCTCCTCCAGGAGGGCGTCGGCGGACGGCGCGGGCACGTCGGGCGTGGCGGCGATCAGGAAGGCGCACTCGGGGGTCGCGTCGAGCAGTTCGTCGAGCGCACCACCGCCGAACTCCACGTCGTCCAGGACGACGACCGCGCCGATCTCGCGGACCTGACCGAGGAGTTCGTCGGGACCGGGCCGGTGCAGCGGCGCCGCGTGGACGGCGGCGAAGAGGTCGTACAGCAGGTCCGCGGGGGCGCGCCGGTGACCGGAGAGGCGGACGACGCCGTCAGGGGCGAGGTCCGCGCAGTCCTCGGCAACCAGGTCGAGCAGCGCGGTGCGGCCGGAGCCCGAGGGGCCGGTGAGCCGGACGGAGCGGCCGCGGGCGAGGGACCGTACGAGCCGCTCGCGCACCTCGTGGCGCTGCAGGAGCGACGGCCTGGGGCGGGCGGGACCCGTCGGAGCGGGCGGCCGGGCGGCGCGGGCGGCCTCGGCGCGCTCGGCGGCCGGGCGCTTCCCGGGCCGGCCGGGGCGCTCACCGGGTGGGCAGTTCTCGATCTCGCTGCCGTCGACCGGGTTCACGGTGAGCAGGAAGTCGCCCGCGACCACCTGGACGGTGCGGGCGAGCGCGGGCGCGTGCTGGCCGAAGTCGGGTGTCAGGGTCTCGCGCGGCGGGCGCGGGCGGGGCGCCCGGCCGTCCGTGCCGTCGTCGTGGCCGTTCTCGTCGGGTCCCGGGTTCGTCGGGTCCATCGGTTCTCGCCCCCCAAAAGCGTCGTGTGCCTCTGCAGCCCCTCCCGGCCGTGCCGCACACCCCGCTGTCGCTTCTGGTCCGGTGCCCACACGAGGGATTTCTGGCGGCGGGCAGCCGCACACTAAACCTTGTGTCAGTATCCCTGACCAGCCGGGGTACCGCGCCGCCCGAGACGTCACAGTCTCATGAGGATTGCGCGTGTGGTGTGCTTGCCTCCCGGGTCGTCCGGGTGTCCCGTGGCCGGGGGATCACACGCGGGGCAGCGACTCCACCCCGATGCCGCCCTCGATGGCCAGGATCCGGTGCAGCCGGGTCGCCACGAGCAGGCGCTGCATCTGTGGCGGTACGTCGCGCAGCACCAGCCGCCGTCCGCACCGCCCCGCCCGCCGGTGGACGCCCATGATGACGCCGAGTCCGGTGGCGTCCCAGGAGTCCAGCTTCGACAGGTCGAGCACCAGGTCGCCGGCTCCGTCGTCGACGGCCGAGTGCAGGACCGTACGGGCGTCCGCCGCGCTGCGGACGTCGAGGCGGCCCCCGACGACCAGCTCGGCGTGGTCGCCCCTGATGTACATATGCGCTCCCCGCGAGTGCGTGTCGGTGCGCCGGCCGTTCTCCGGTCACGCCGGTCGTTGTCCGGTGGTGCAACCTCTGACGGTGCAGGCGCCCCAGAGGTTGCCGTCCATGAGCGAACCGATAGCCAATTCACCGCAAGGTGTGAAACCGGAGGGGCTTAATCGGTTCACCCGCTGTCAGTACGTGTAAAAGCCCTGCCCGCTCTTGCGGCCGATGTCACCGGCGTCCACCATTCGGCGCATCAGTTCCGGCGGGGCGAACTTCTCGTCCTGCGACTCGGTGTAGATGTTGCCCGTGGCGTGCAGCAGGATGTCGACGCCGGTGAGGTCGGTCGTGGCGAGCGGACCCATGGCGTGACCGAAGCCCAGCTTGCAGGCGAGGTCGATGTCCTCGGCGCTGGCCACGCCCGACTCGTAGAGCTTCGCGGCCTCGACGACGAGGGCGGAGATGAGCCGGGTGGTGACGAAACCGGCGACGTCGCGGTTGACGACGATGCAGGTCTTGCCGACGGACTCGGCGAACTCCCGGGCGGTGGCGAGGGTTTCGTCGCTGGTCTTGTGACCGCGGACGAGCTCGCAGAGCTGCATCATCGGCACGGGCGAGAAGAAGTGCGTGCCGACGACGCGTCCGGGATTCTCCGTCACGGCCGCGATTTTGGTGATCGGGATGGCGGAGGTGTTGGAGGCGAGGACGGTGTCCGCGCGCACGATCCGGTCGAGCGTGCGGAAGATCTCGTGCTTGACCTCGAGCTGCTCGAAGACCGCCTCGACCACGACGTCCGCGTCGGCTGCGGCGTCCAGGTCGGTGGTGGGGGTGATGCGGGCCAGGGCGGCCTCGGCGTCGCCGGCCTCCAGCCTGCCCTTGCTCACGAACTTGTCGAACGAGGCCTTGATGCCGTCGGTGCCGCGCGTGAGGGCCTCGTCGGTGACATCGCGCAGGACGACCTCCCAGCCCGCCTGGGCGGAGACCTGGGCGATGCCGGACCCCATGAGTCCGGCTCCGACGACGGCGAGCTTCCGTGCCACTTTCGACTCCCCTTTGAACGACTGCACGACGCGCTTGCACGCTGGTTCCGTGGGTGTCCCCCCGTACGGGCGGCGCCGGGCGGTCGGGGGGCCTCCTGGCGGACACTAGCGCTCGTGAAGGGCCTTGTGACCGGTAAGTAACGCGCGTCACGTCTCAGATGACGGACATCACACCGCCGAGCGCCGTCCGGCGCCCCGGACGGCGCAGTCGGGCGTCCCCCGGCCCGTGAGCCCCGTCATCTCGTCGCGCGCCAGTGGCATCTGACGGCCCGTCCCGGCGCCGTCGGCCGTGCGGTGCCCGTCGGCGCGCGCCCCCGCCGCCTTCCGTACCGCGGGGGCGCGCCTACGCTGGGCGCATGGTCAATCTGACGCGCATCTACACGAGGACCGGGGACCAGGGCACCACGAACCTGGGTGACATGAGCCGGGTGCCCAAGACCGATCTGCGGATCGCCGCGTACGCCGACGCCAACGAGGCCAACGCGGTCATCGGCACGGCGGTGGCGCTCGGCGGACTGAGCGACGCACTCGTGAAGGTCCTCACCCGGGTGCAGAACGACCTGTTCGACGTCGGGGCCGATCTGTCGACGCCCGTCGTCGAGGAGCCCGAGTTCCCGCCGCTGCGCGTCGAGCAGTCCTACGTCGACAAGCTGGAGGCGGACTGCGACCGCTTCCTGGAGGACCTGGAGAAGCTGCGCTCCTTCATCCTGCCCGGCGGCACCGCCGGCGCGGCCCTGCTGCACCAGGCGTGCACGGTCGTCCGGCGGGCGGAGCGGTCGACGTGGGCGGCGCTGGAGGTGCACGGGGAGACCATGAACGCCCTGACCGCCACCTACCTCAACCGGCTGTCCGACCTGCTGTTCATCCTCGCGCGCACGGCCAACAAGGAGATCGGTGACGTGTTGTGGGTGCCGGGCGGGGAGCGCTGAGGCGCGCTACCGGCGCGCGTCCGACGTCCGCGCCGACTGGTAGAGCCCCGTCGCGAGGAGCACCGCACCGACGCACATCAGCACCACGCCCACCTTCGTCAGCGTGACCACCGGGACCTGCACGTCCCCGGTGAACAGCCACAGGGCCAGACCGATGACGGAGGTGCCCCCTCCGTCCAGCAGGTTCTTCCTCGCGGGGCTCATCGGTGCGCGTTCTCCTCCCGGAGCACGGTCTGCTCCCCCTGCTGTTCCGGCGCCTTCTTGGGGAAGACGAAGTAGGCGAGGGCGAACAGTCCGTGGAAGAAGACGATGCGCCAGGCCCCGGACATCCAGGCCGCCAGGGACGTCGTACGGCCCGGGTCGCCGACGTACCACATCGCGGCCAGCAGCAGAGCCGTCGCGGTGACCGCCCCGATGAGCGTGCCCAGCCAGACCCTGCCCTCGTACCGGGCCCGCGCCATGCCGTAGCGGGGCGGGCCGGCGGGCTTCGGGGCGCCTGCGAGGCGGTGGGCGGCGTGGCCGTCCAGCCACCTCACCGTGCGGTGGCCGTGACCGGCGGTGTAGCCGATGTAGAGCGCGGCCAGACCGTGCGACCAGTTCGGCTCGGCACCGTTCCTCAGGTCGATCGCCGTCGCGGCCAGCAGCACGACCTCCAGCAGCGGCTCGCACAGCAGCAGGGCCAGGCCCAGGCGCTCCCGCTTCAGCAGGTAGCGCGCGGCCAGGCCCGCGGCCAGCAGCACCCAGAAGCCGACCTCGCAGACGATGATCAGCGTGACGATCACGGTTCGCTCCTCTCGTTCACCCTTCAAGGCTCCCGCCCGGGGGCGCTGGGATCGTCGTCGTCGGTGACGAAACCGCCGTACATCGAAAGATGCAGTCCCGGACCCTCCCCCGGGATCAGGCGGAGGGCGGCCGCGCCGTGTTGGATGGAGCCATGGCCGTCACGCTCCCCCGCCCGCACCGCCTCGACGTGGGCATCGCGGTGGGTAGCCTGCTCGGCGGGCTCCTGCTGCTGGGCATCGGCCTGGGCATGCGGCCGAGGGAGAACCCGATCGTGCTGTGGCCGGGCCCCTGGCCCGTCCTCGTGCCGATGGTCGTGCTGGCCGGCTGCGAGCTGCTGCGCCGGATCGCCCCGCGCACGGCGCTGCTGACCGGCACCGCCGCGCTGACCGCGGACACGCTCACGCAGGGCAGCATCGCCTCGCTCGTGATGTTCACCGACGTCGTCTACGCGGCCGTCCTGTACGGCACACCGGCTTCGGCCCGCCGCATCCCGTGGATCAGCGCGCTGGTCACGATGGTCGTGACGGTGGGGTCGTTCGCGGCGTTGCGGGAGCCCGAGGCGCTGCTGCTCGGCTTCATGGTCGGCGTCGTGGCCTTCGCCCCCGCGTCCACCGGCCTCATCGTGCGCAACCACCGCGACGCGGCCGAGGCCGCCCGGCTGCGCGCCCAGCAGACCGCCCTGCTCGCCGAGATGGACCGTACCCAGGCCGTCACCGCCGAGCGCTCCCGGATGGCCCGCGAGCTGCACGACCTGGTCGCCAACCACCTGTCCGCGATCGCCATCCACTCGACGGCGGCCCTGTCCCTCGACGAACCGGAGACCACCCGGCAGGCCCTCGGCGTGATCCGGGAGAACAGCGTCGAGGGACTCGCGGAGATGCGCCGCCTCATCGGCATCCTGCGGGACGACAGCGGCGACTCGGAGCCCGCCGCCTCGCCCACACTGGACGGACTCGACGCGCTCGTCGAGGGGGCCCGTACCAACGGCCTCGACGTCACCCTGGACGCCTCCCCCGGCGACCGGCTGCCCACCCCGGTGGAGCTGGCCGCGTACCGCATCGTGCAGGAGTCCCTCACCAACGCCCTCAAGCACGCCTGCCCGGGGCGGGTCACGGTGACCCTGGCGCGGCGCGACGACCGCCTCGAGCTCACGGTGATCAGCCCGTACGGCGACCGTGACGGCCCCCGCGCCCCCGGCTCCGGCGCCGGTCTCGTCGGCATGCGGGAGCGGACCGCCCTGCTGGGCGGCACCTTCGAGGCCGGCCCCGAGAGCTTCCCCGGCGATCCCGGCGCGGCCGCGAAGGTCTGGACCGTCCGCGCGAGCCTGCCCACCACCCCGCACCCCCAGGGAGGACCCGCATGATCCGTGTGCTCGTCGCCGAGGACCAGTCCGCCGTACGCGCCGGACTCGTCCTCATCCTGCGCAGCGCGCCCGACATCGAGGTGGTCGGGGAGGCCGCCGACGGCGAGCAGGCGGTGGTCATGGCCCGTGAGCTGCGGCCGCACCTGGTGCTGATGGACATACAGATGCCGCGTCTGGACGGGGTGTCCGCCACCCGGCAGATCGTCGCCGAACACCTGGCCGACGTGCTGGTCCTGACCACCTTCGACCTCGACGAGTACGTCTTCGGGGCGCTGCGCGCGGGCGCCTCCGGCTTCCTGCTCAAGAACACGGACGCGAAGGACCTGATCGCGGCCGTACGGACGGTCGCGAGCGGGGAGGGCATGATCGCGCCGGCCGTCACCCGGCGGCTGATCTCCGAGTTCGCCGCGAAGCCGGTCCGGGAGCCCACCGCCGATCCGGCCGTACTGGACTGCCTCACCCGGCGCGAGCGGGAGGTGCTGTCCTGCCTCGGCGAGGGGCTGTCGAACGCCGGGATCGCGGTGCGGCTGGAGATGGCCGAGGCCACGGTCAAGACGCACGTCAGCCGACTGCTCGGCAAGCTGGAGCTGCGCAGCCGCGTCCAGGCAGCCGTGCTGGCCCAGGAGTTGGGGCTGTAGGCGAACCGACGGTAACGGCTTGCAGGGTAGTGGTCCAGACCTATTGACCCGTGGTACAGACCTTTCTATTCTCGCGGCACTGTGGGCATGAGGCTCAGTCATGCCCCGACACTCCCGATGAGGAGGCGCAGCATGCGCTTCAGACACAGAGTCGCGGCAGTCGTCGCGGCGCTGGCGCTCCCGCTGGCCGGTCTGGTCGGCCTCGCCGGTCCCGCCCACGCGGCCACCGAGGCGACGGCCACCTACGCGAAGAGCCAGGACTGGGGCTCCGGCTTCGAGGGCAAGTGGACCGTGAAGAACACCGGGACCACGAGCATCAGCTCCTGGACCCTCCAGTGGGACTTCCCCTCCGGTACGTCGGTCACCTCCGCCTGGGACGCCGACGTGACCAACTCCGGCACCCGCTGGACCGCGAAGAACAAGGCCTGGAACGGCACCCTCGCCCCCGGCGCCTCGGTCTCCTTCGGCTTCAACGGTTCCGGCACCGGTTCCCCCGCCAACTGTGCCCTCAACGGCGGCAGCTGTGACGGCGGGCCCTCCGTGCCCGGTGACAACCCGCCCTCCGCCCCCGGCACCCCCACCGCCTCGAACGTCACCGACACCTCGGTGCGGCTGTCCTGGTCCGCCGCCTCCGACGACAAGGGCGTGAAGAACTACGACGTCCTGCGCGGCGGCGCCAAGGTCGCCACCGTCACCTCCACCTCGTACACGGACACCGGTCTCAGCGCCGGCACCGACTACTCGTACACCGTGCAGGCCCGTGACACCGCCGACCAGACCGGCCCGGTGAGCGGCGCGGCCGCGGTGCGCACCACGGGAGGCGGGAACAACGAGCCCGGACCGGGCGGGAAGATCAACCTCGGCTACTTCACCGAGTGGGGCGTCTACGGCCGCAACTACCACGTCAAGAACCTGGTGACCTCGGGCTCCGCCTCGAAGATCACCCACATCAACTACGCGTTCGGCAACGTGAAGAACGGCCAGTGCACGGTCGACGACACCTTCGCCGCGTACGAGAAGGCCTACACCGCCGACCAGTCCGTCAGCGGCACCGCCGACACCTGGGACCAGCCGCTGCGCGGCAACTTCAACCAGCTCCGCCAGCTCAAGGCCAAGTACCCGCACATCAAGGTGCTGTACTCCTTCGGCGGCTGGACCTACTCCGGCGGCTTCGGGCAGGCCGCGCAGAACGCCGCCGCCTTCGCCAAGTCCTGCAAGGCCGTGGTCGAGGACCCGCGCTGGGCCGACGTCTTCGACGGCATCGACATGGACTGGGAGTACCCGAACGCCTGCGGTCTGACCTGCGACTCCTCCGGCCCCGCCGCCTTCCGCACCCTGATGCAGGCGCTGCGCGCGGAGTTCGGGCAGGACTACCTGGTCACCGCCGCCATCACCGCCGACGGCTCCTCCGGCGGCAAGCTCGACGCGGCCGACTACGGCGGCGCCGCCCAGTACCTCGACTGGTACAACGTGATGACGTACGACTACTTCGGCGCCTTCACGCCCACCGGCCCGACCGCCCCGCACTCCCCGCTGACCTCGTACAACGGCATCCCGGCCGCGGGCTTCAACTCCGCCGACGCGATCGCCAAGCTCAAGGCCAAGGGCGTCCCCGCCGCCAAGCTGCTGCTCGGCATCGGCTTCTACGGCCGCGGCTGGACCGGCGTCACCCAGTCCGCCCCGGGCGGCACGGCGACCGGCGCGGCCCCCGGCACCTACGAGCCGGGCATCGAGGACTACAAGGTGCTCAAGAACGCCTGCCCGGTCACCGGCACCATCGCGGGCACCGCGTACGCGCACTGCGGCAGCAACTGGTGGTCGTACGACACCCCCGCCACCATCGGCACCAAGATGAACTGGGCCAACGGCCAGGGCCTCGGCGGTGCCTTCTTCTGGGAGTTCAGCGGGGACACCGCGAACGGCGAACTGGTGAGCGCGATCGACGCCGGTCTGAACTGACCGGAACGATCAGCCCAATGGAGTAACCAGCAGAGTTACGCAACATTGACGCTCCCCCGGATCTTGTCCGGGGGGACCCCCACGCAGAGGGTGGACGTGGCTACGCCACATTCACCCTCTGCCCGGGCGGAGCAGCCTCCAGCCAAGCCAGGAACCCGGTCAGCGCGTCTTCGCTCATCGCCAGCTCCAGCCGGTTACCCCGGTGCACACAGGCGAGGATGACGGCGTCGGAGAGGAGCGCGAGCTCCTCCTCGCCCTCGGGCGTACGGCGCCCGGCCACCTCGATCGCCGAGCGCTCCAGGATGCGGCGCGGGCGGGGGGCGTAGCTGAAGACGCGGAACCATTCGATGCGGTCGCCGTTGTAGCGGGCGACGCCGTAGCTCCAGCCCTTGCCGTTCTCCTCGCCCTTCTCCGGGTCCCCGGGGAGGTCCCACCGCAGGCTGCAGTCGAAGGTGCCGCCGGAACGCTGGATGAGCCGGCGCCGCAGACCGAAGACGAAGAGTCCCACCACCACGAGCACGATGAGCAGCACGCACACAGTCAGAGCGAGGACCATCGACACCGACCTCCTCGTCTCCTAGGTAACGGAACGACAAAAACACCCACATCTGGCTCAGCCGCGGCGGGGTCCGGATCGCTCCGGTCCCCGCCGCGGCTGAGGCACAGCATCACAAGGCGCTCCCCCAGTACCTTAGGGCTCTGGGAAGCGCCCTCACATCAGCGCGCCGACACCGCACGCAGTCGGACGTCAGCGCGGCGCGCGGCGGAGGCGTCGGCCTCCGTCTTCGCCTGCGCGAGCGCCCGCTCCGCACGCTGGACGTCGATCTCGTCCGACAGCTCGGCGATCTCGGCCAGCAGGGACAGCTTGTTGTCCGCGAACGAGATGAAACCGCCGTGCACCGCGGCGACGACCGTCCCTCCCTCGCTCGTACGGATGGTCACCGGGCCCGACTCCAGCACGACGAGCAGCGGCTGGTGACCGGGCATGACGCCGATGTCGCCGGACGTGGTGCGCGCGACGACCAGGGTGGCCTTGCCGGACCAGACCTCTCGGTCGGCCGCGACCAGCGCGACGTGCAGCTCAGCGGCCAAGGTGGCTCCTCGGGTCACCACCCGGCGGTTCTGCCGGGTGTTGGGTCACAAGTCTAGTAGGGCGTCGCGCACCGCAGTGCCCGGGCCCACCCCGGCCTGTCCGGCCTGGGGAAATCGGGGATTGCCCCCGGTACATGCACCGGCCGGTGTGCCGAGGGGGACGGGGCGTACCTCGTGAGGTACGTTCCGTCCCCCTCGGACACTTCAGACGGTGCTCGGCAGCGCCGGCGTCAGGAGACGCCGAGCTCCTTCGCGTTCTTCTTCAGGTCCTCGATGCCACCGCACATGAAGAAGGCCTGCTCCGGGAAGTGGTCGTACTCGCCGTCGATGATCGCGTTGAAGGCCGTGATCGACTCGTCCAGCGGGACGTCCGACCCGTCGACGCCGGTGAACTGCTTGGCGACGTGGGTGTTCTGGGACAGGAAGCGCTCCACGCGACGGGCACGGTGGACGGTGAGCTTGTCCTCCTCGCCCAGCTCGTCGATACCGAGGATCGCGATGATGTCCTGGAGGTCCTTGTACTTCTGCAGGACGTTCTTCACGCGCATCGCGGTGTTGTAGTGGTCCGCCGCGATGTACCGCGGGTCGAGGATGCGGGACGTCGAGTCCAGCGGGTCCACGGCCGGGTAGATGCCCTTCTCCGAGATCGGACGGGAGAGCACCGTCGTCGCGTCGAGGTGGGCGAAGGTGGTGGCCGGGGCCGGGTCGGTCAGGTCGTCCGCGGGGACGTAGATCGCCTGCATCGAGGTGATCGAGTGACCGCGGGTCGAGGTGATGCGCTCCTGGAGGAGACCCATCTCGTCGGCCAGGTTCGGCTGGTAGCCCACCGCGGAGGGCATGCGGCCGAGCAGGGTCGACACCTCGGAACCGGCCTGGGTGAAGCGGAAGATGTTGTCGATGAAGAACAGCACGTCCTGCTTCTGCACATCCCGGAAGTACTCCGCCATGGTCAGACCGGCCAGGGCCACGCGCAGACGGGTGCCCGGGGGCTCGTCCATCTGGCCGAAGACCAGCGCGGTCTTGTCGATGACGCCCGACTCGCTCATCTCGTCGATGAGGTCGTTGCCCTCACGGGTGCGCTCACCGACACCGGCGAACACCGACACACCGTCGTGGTTGTTGGCGACGCGGTAGATCATCTCCTGGATGAGCACCGTCTTGCCGACGCCGGCGCCGCCGAACAGACCGATCTTGCCGCCCTTGACGTACGGGGTCAGCAGGTCGATGACCTTGACGCCGGTCTCG
>NZ_JAVRHI010000307.1:0-8538 GCF_034105845.1 Streptomyces sp. CRN 30
GCGAGCGCATCGGCGCCCGCATCGCCCGGTCCGCGGCCCACTGCCGTCGCGCCCCGGCCGGAGCCTGCGGCATCGACTTCCTCGGTCGTCCCATCCAACACCTCCACGATCAAGGTGTTGCGACGACCGGTTGAATTCGCCTTGGGCGCCCATGTCGGTGTGGAAGACGACGCCGTGAACCCGGCCGCCGCGGACGGCCACGGCCATCTCGATCGCGTCGGTGACCAGGGAGGTGCGCATGTGATCGGCGATCGACCAGCCCACCACCTTCCTCGAGCAGATGTCGATCACCATGGCGAGGCAGAGCCAGGTCGTCCCGACGGCTGTGCAGGTGATGCCGCCGCACCACCTGGTGTCCGGCGTGTCCGCGGTGAAGTCGCGCATCACCAGGTCCGGCGCGGGCGGCGCCGTGTGGTCCGCGATCGTCGTCCGCTTCTTCTTCCGCAGGTGCCGGCCGACGATGTGGTTGATCCGCATCAGCCGGATGACGCGCTTGCGGTTGATCCTCCGTCCCCTCCCACGCAGCTCGGCACGGACGCGCGGAGCACCGTGGCGCCATGGTGCTCGACGTGGACGGCACGGATCTCGGCCACGGTCCGATTCTCCTCAGCCTGGCGCTCGGCGCGGGCGAGCTCGGTGGCCAGGTGCCGGTAGCAGCCGGCGCGGGACGCCCCGAGCACACGGCAGATCCGCTTGACGCCGAAGTCGGCTCGGTTGTCGGAGATGAAGTCCCAGCGGTGGGCTCTCACTTCACCTCCCGGGCGAAACAGGCGGCTGCCCGGCGCAGGATCTCGCGCTCCAGGTGCCACTCCTTCTCGGCCTTGAGCAGCCGGGCGTTCTCCGCCCGCAGCCGGGCCGGCTCCTCCGCCTCGCTCCCGCCCGCCTCACGGCGTCCGGGCACGGCCTCGGCCTCGTTCCTACGGACCCACGTCCGCAGCGACTCCGCGGTGATGCCGAGATCCGCGGCCACCGCCGCGTACGTCCGCTTGCCTGCCGCGGCGCGGTAGCGCGACGGCGTCTTTCCGGAACTCCTCCGGGTACGGAGACTCGCGTCCCACCTGGACATCCCTCCCTGGACCATCAAGATCCATTGTCAGGGTGTCCACTCCAAAGGATCAGCCTCAGGTCAGGTACCGGCCTGGAGGCGAAGACCTGCCAGGGTCAGGTCCAGCGCGGCGAGGAACTGGTCCCGGTCGTCGTGGCCGGCGAACTCGTCGGCGATCTGCCGCACAAAGGGGAACTCATCGGCGTCGAGGGACCGCCAGGTGTCGGCGAAGCGGTCGAGGTACTCCTCACGGCCGACCTCGCCGTCGAGCAGTTCCTGGGGGATCTCCGCGCCCAGGTCGGCGGCCGAGCCGACCACCACTCCCGTGATCGCCGAGACGGCGTGGAAGCGCTGTCGCGGGGTGAGGTCGAGGCGCAGTGCCTGGCGGCCGAGGCGCTCGTACAGGCGCAGCGAGTTGCCCTGGATGTCGGTGTTGCGCATGAAGTACGCGGACAGCCATGGCCGGTCCGCGATCGCGTCGAACAGGGTGATGGCCATCGCGCGGAGGTCGGCGATGGGGTCGTCGCTGTCCGGGTGCTCTTCTACGGCGGCCAGGACCCCGCTGATCGCATGGTCGGTGGCGCGGTCGAGCAGCTCGTCCTTGTTCTGGACATACCAGTAGATCGTGCCGACACCGGTGCCGAGCCGGGCGGCCAGGGTGCGGAAGGTCAGCGCGGCCCCACCGGCTTCGTCGAGCACGGCCACGGCCGCGTCGAGCACGGCTTCCATCGAGTGCGAAGCACGTCGGCGCCCGCGGGAAGGCCTGTCGGCGGCGGAGCGTGCACGAGACGGGGGCGGTGTCATGGCATCCATCCAAACACAACTTGCCTCATTGTCGAACACCGTTCTATTATGGAACAGCGTTCGACACTCGAACGTTGTTCCATGAGCGAACGTCGTTCGACAAACGGCGGCGGTCGCACGCTCAGAAAGGAGGCCGGTCATGACTGCCACCACCGACACCGGGCCCGTTTCCACCCGCTCCTACGGATCACTGCGGGCGGCGTGGATCCCACTGGCCGCGCTCTGCCTGGCCTTCTTCGTCGAGATGGTCGACAACACGCTGCTGTCCATCGCGCTGCCCACCATCGGCCGCGACCTCGGCAGCGGCACGACCGCCCTGCAATGGGTCACCGGCGCCTACTCCCTGACCTTCGGCGGCCTGCTGCTCACCGCCGGGTCCATGGCCGACCGCCTCGGCCGCCGGCGCGTGCTCCTCGCCGGCCTCGGCGTCTTCGGCCTGCTGAGCCTGGCCGTCATCGCCGTCGACTCCACCGGGCAGCTCATCGCCCTGCGGGCCGGACTCGGCATCGCCGCCGCGGCCATGGCGCCCATCACCAACTCGCTCGTCTTCCGTCTCTTCGACGACCAGGCACTGCGGATGCGCGCGATGACCCTGATGATCGTCGTCGGCATGTCCGGATTCATCCTCGGTCCGCTGCTCGGCGGCACCGCCCTCGCCCACGCGAGCTGGCAGTGGTTGCTGCTGGTCAACGCGCCGATCGCACTGATCGCGGCCATCGGCGTACGCATGGGCGTGGCGCCCGACCGGCGCGAGGACCTCACCGACGACAAGCTCGACCTGCCCGGCGCCGCCGCGAGCGTGCTCACCATCGGCCTGGCCTGTTACGCGCTGACCAGCGGTGTCGAACACGGCTGGCTCTCCGCCGCCACCCTCGCCTCGGTCCTGGGCGCCGTCGCCGCGGGCATCGGATTCGTGTGGCACGAGCGCCGCAGCAGGGCCCCCATGCTGGACTTGAAGATCTTCTCCAACGGCACCGTGCGCGGCGCCGCCCTCGCCCAGATCGGTACGTCCGTGGCGATGGCCGGCGTGATGTTCGGGCTGATCCTGCACTTCCAGTACGCCTACGGGTGGAGCCCGGTGCGGGCCGGTCTTGCGAATCTGCCGCTCATCGTGACCATGATCGCGGCGACTCCGCTCTCGGAGGGCCTGGCCAAGAGGTTCGGCCACCGCACCGCCTGCCTGGTCGGCGCGGGTTGCCTGACCGTGGCGCTGGCCGGCCTCGCCTGGGGCGTCGACCACGGGTACGCCGCCATCGCGGCCTGCATGGTCGTGATGACGATCGGGCTGCGCACCGTCATGACCATCTGCGCCATCGCCCTGGTCGAGGCGATGCCCGCCAACCGCACCTCGATCGGCACCGCGCTCAACGACACCGCCCAGGAGGTCGGCACCAGCGTCGGCACCGCCGTCGTCGGCACCCTGATCGCCGCACTGGTCACCACCCAGTTGCCCGCGGGCACCTGGAGCAGCGGGCTCGTGCACTCCTTCTTCCACGGCGAGCGCATCACCTATGCCGTACTCGCGGTGATCGTCGGCCTGGTCGCCGCGGGCGGCGCGCTCACCCTCACCCACTCGCACGCCACCGAGGAACCGGCCTGACGGGGCGGATCGCGTGCGGACGCGACCGTGCAACCAGCACGGACCGCGCACATCAGGAGACGGCCCTGGTCCAACCGCTTCGCCGGGCTGACAAAGAGCGTCGGTTCTCCGGAGTGCCGCACCCCCAGGCCGTCGGCTACCGGCTGATCCTCGAAGACGACCTCGTCTTCCCCGCCGGCTCCGCCGCCCTGCCGGGACTGGTGCGCCTCGCCGCCCGGAACACACGCACGCGTGACACACGCACGCGTGCACTGGCCGGGGCGATCCTGCGACGGGCAGCGGAGCACCCCGGCTGCGACGACCTGCCGGCCGAGTACGCGCACCGCCGCACACCTGGGCGCCATGCTCGCCGCCTGCGAGGACGTCTCCTGGGTCGCGCTGCACTCCGGCGGTGCGGAACCAATCTCCACCACGAGCCCGCCCGCCACGCCGCCTGCGACTCGAGCCAGGAGGCGGAGCGGCAGCTGCTCCAGGGGCTCGCCCCCCGGCCGGCGCATGGCGACGTACGCTCCGGTGCCTCCCGAGGACCGTCCGCTCCTGCGGGAACTGCGCCACGGCGGCCGAGCCACCTCCGCCGTCCTCCCACGCGCCCTCAACCGGCCGCTGTCCAGGGCCGGAAGTCGTCGCCAGGCACTCCTGGAAAGCGACGCGGTCACCGTGGACGTGGACGTGATGCCGGAAGCGTTCGGCTATCGCACCTCGGCCACGCTGCTCCTGCAGGTCTTCCCCGGCCCCATCGTCGCGGTAACCTGCCGCGACAGCACCGACTCTTCAGCTACGTCACCGAACAGCTCGGCAGCCTGCCCGGAGTGACCCACGCCGAAGTCGTGCCAGTGCCCACCCGACTCGAGCAGGCGTCCACGCGCGTGGCCCACGACCGGCTCGTACACGTACAGGCACGCGCCGCGCCTCCTGCGCCGCTGAGCCGTATGAGGTGCTTCGAGGCTCAGTCGCCCGACGCGACGCAGTCGTCATCAGCGGCTCTGCACGACGCCTTCCTCATGCCCCGCCCCCGCCGCGGCGAAGGCCGCCGGTGGCCGTCACGGCGGGCGCCCGTCAGGCGTCCCGCCAGGTCCGTCCCTCCGCCGTCACGCCGATGCGCTGGAAGCGGAGACCGGGAAAGTGGTCCATGCCGATGGCGACGTCACGTCCGGCGAGACGGGCGAGGATTTCCTCGCGGGTCTTCAGGGCGTGTACGGCGTCAGCGTCGGAGAGGAAGGAGATGCCGGTGTCGTTCAGCTGGAGGGGGTGGTGGACGGCGTCTCCCAGGAGGTACGCCTCCTGGCCGCCGTCGGCGATGCGCACCATGTAGTGGCCGGGCGTGTGTCCGGGCGTGTGGTGAGCGCTCACGCCGGGTGCGATCTCCACCACCGGGCTGTCGACGGGGCGCAGGGCGCCGGCGGCCGCGGCGGCCTCCATCACGATGCGGGCGGGGTCGTCGGCCGGGGCGGGTGCGATCAGGGCGTCCCAGTCGGGGGCGCCGTACACGACGTCGGCGTTCGGAAAGAACGGCGTTCCGCCAGGGGCCACCCAGCCGACATGGTCGGCGTGCAGGTGGGTGAGGAATACCGTGGTCACGTCCTCGGGGACCGTACCGGCCGCCGCCAGCTCATCGGGCAGGGCTCCCCCGACGGCGATCGACCGCGGGGCCGGATCCAGACCGGCGGCGGCCGCCAGGTCGGCGGGAAAGGGCATGGCCACCGGTCCGGTGCCGGCGTCCACCAGCACCGTGAACCCTTCACCCCTGATCAGGAAGGAGCCGGCGGGGATGTGATGGGTGCCGTCGTCCGACAGGAGGTCCGGGTGGGCGGTGAAGTCCAGCCCCGGATAGAACAGCGGGGGCAGATGGCTCACTCCGTCGTTGAGCGCGGTGACGGTGATGCCGCCCACCTGAAGACATGTGGACACGAGGTGCTCCTGATTCTGATCCGATGATCGTTGAAGGAATCGACGCGGGGCGACCGCCCGGCCTGTTCCCACACAACCACGCCCCCCGGGGCAGCCACTCACGTCAGAGGGGCACCGTCAGACCCCCTCGGGCCACCGGCCGAACCCGGTCCGCGGCCGTACGCTCGAGCCCATGAGCAGCGGATCGTCCGACGCCTCCGACAGCAACTGCGAGCTGCGCGACTTCCTGCGCACACGACGGGCCCGCCTGTCCCCGCAGGACGCCGGCCTCCCGCCGGCCCCGGGCGTCCGCAGGGTGCCGGGCCTGCGCCGCGAGGAAGTCGCACGGCTCGCCGGTGTCAGCGTCGACTACTACGTCCGCCTGGAACGCGGCCGTGACCTCAACGTCTCCGACAGCGTCCTGGACGCCGTGGCCCGCGCCCTGCGACTCGACCCGGCCGACCACGCTCACCTGCGGGCTCTCGCCCACCCGCGGAGCTCCCGCCGCGGCGGCGTGGTGGCGCCGCAGCGCCTGCGAGCGTCGCTGCGGCTCATGCTCGACCGCCTCGACAACGTTCCGGCCCTCATCCTGGGCCGCCGCACCGACGTACTGGCCGCGAACCCCCTCGCCCAGGCCCTGTTCACCGACTTCGACGCCCTGCCGGCCCGTGAGCGCAACATGGCCCGTTACCTCTTCCTCGACCCCGACGCCCGTATACGGCTGACCGACTGGGAGCAGGCCGCCCGCGACACCATCGCCTCACTGCACCTCTATGTCGGCCAGCACCGCGCCGACCCCGGACTGCGCGACCTCATCGGTGATCTGGCCGACCGCAGTACCGACTTCCGGCGCTGGTGGGCGCGGCACGAGGTCGCCGCCTGCGCGTACGGCACCAGGCGCTTCCGGCACCCCCTCGTCGGCGGCCTCACCCTGAGCAACGAGTCCTTCGTCCCCACCGACGACCCCGACCTGCGTTTCCACCTGCTCACCGCCGAGCCCGGCAGTCCGGACCGGCGGGCCCTCGATCTGCTCGCCGGCTGGACCACCGCATCCATCCCGCGGATGTCGCACCCGCGCTCGGAGGCCGAGGGGGTCCGGCAGGGGAAGAAATGACCACTTCGCCGGTGGTGGCGGGGACACCAGCCCGTTCATGGCGTCCACGACGCGAGGTTTGACGCTCGCGCCGCCCACTCGATGTCCCAGCGCTGCCCGACGCCAAGATCGTCCGCGGCAGCAACGCCGGGACACGGTTTCCTCTTCCGGCACCCGGAGGTCTCGCCCGCGAGGCCGACGAGTTCCTCGGCCGCCGGCCCGGTCCGCACCCCCAGCACGGTCGCGTCAGGGAATCTCGTCCACGTGCTCCTCCACCCAGGTCCGCAATTGGGCCAGGGGCTGCGCCACGCTGCGGCCGAGCACGGTCAGTTCGTACTCCACGTGCAGGGGCACCGCCGGATAGACGGTCCGGTCCACGAACCCCCGGTCCTGCAGGCGGCGCAGCGTGGCGGTGAGCACCTTGGGGCTGACGCCCTCCAGCCGCCTCTGCAGGGCCCCGAAGCGCTGCGGCCCCTGCTCCATGGCACCGATGGCCAGCGCGGACCACTTGTTGGCCAGCAGATCGAGCACGTCGCGGCAGGGGCATTGAGCGGCGTACACGTCGTGATGGTCGTGCTGCTGGCTCCCGCAGAGTGTGGACATGGTCTCTTCCTCTTTTAGTTCCGCCCCTACCAGCTCACTTCCCAGAAGGAAGTAGTAGCCCTTG
Source organism: Streptomyces sp. CRN 30 (assembly GCF_034105845.1). Taxonomy (NCBI): domain Bacteria; kingdom Bacillati; phylum Actinomycetota; class Actinomycetes; order Kitasatosporales; family Streptomycetaceae; genus Streptomyces; species Streptomyces sp. CRN 30. The sequence continues at coordinate 7,097 of NZ_JAVRHI010000307.1, forward strand.
CAGGTTACTACCTCCTCGGAGTTACGTTGCGGCCCCAGCGAAAGCCCGCCGGGGCCGGGACATCCCAGATCGCAGGAGTGACAGTCATGAGCCGCATCCCCCAGACCATGCCCGCCGTCGCCTACCGCAAGAGCCTGCCCGTGGACGCCGCGGAGAGTCTCGTGGACACGGAACTGCCCGTGCCCCAGCCGGGGCCGCGCGACCTGCTGGTCCAGGTCGAGGCCGTCGCGGTCAATCCGGTCGACTACAAGGTCCGCCAGAACAACGATCCGGGCGGCGAGTCCAAGGTTCTCGGCTGGGACGCGGCAGGCACCGTCGTCGCCGTCGGCGCCGAGGTCTCCTCGTTCCGGGTGGGCGACGAGGTCTTCTACGCCGGCGCCATCGACCGGCCCGGCACCAACTCCCGCTTCCACACCGTCGACGAGCGCATCGTCGGCCACAAGCCCGCCTCTCTCTCCTTCACCGAGGCGGCGGCGCTGCCCCTGACCTCGTTGACCGCCTGGGAGGGCCTCTTCGAACACCTCGGGCTGCACACCGGCGCGCTCAGGCAGTCGGGCACGCTCCTCGTCACCGCCGCCGCGGGCGGCGTCGGCGCCATGGTCGCCCAGCTGGCCCGAGCCCTGACCAGCCTCACGGTGATCGGCACCGCCTCCCGCCCCGAGACCGCCGACTTCGCCCGCCGCATGGGCGCCACGCACATCGTCAACCACCGCAAGCCGCTCGCCCCGCAGGTACGCGAAGCGGCCCCGAACGGCGTGGACTACGTCTTCGGCACCACCGCGACCGAGCAGAACCTCGCCGCGTACGCCGATCTCGTCCGGCCGTTCGGGCAGATCGTGGCCATCGACGACTTCGGCCCGGTCGAGATCGGCCTGCTGAAGTCCAAGAGCATCGCCTTCCACTGGGAGTTCATGTTCACCCGGTCACTGCACCGCACCGGCGACCTGGCGGAGCAGGGGCGCATCCTCGAACAGATCTCCCGGCTGGTGGACGCCGGGATCCTGACCACCACGGCCACCACCGACCTCGGAACGGTCAACGCCGAGCACCTGCGCGAGGCCCACCGCGTCCTGGAGTCCGGCAAGGCCATCGGCAAGATCACGCTGACCGGCTTCTGACAGGCGTCCCCTCTCCCGGCCTCCCGCCGCCGTACGAACCGAGCGACAGCCGTGCTGACGACCGACGCCCGCACCAGCGGACGGGCGCGAACTGCGCCCGCAGGCCGTCGGCCAGAGCGGCCCTCACCCGACGAGCGTCCTGTACATCTCACACCTCGACACCGTGGTGGGCGGCGATCTCGCCTACCACAGCACCGCTCGCCCACGGCTGGCCCGAACCGGCAGCCACGAGCGCGGACAGAGGCTGAGGGCGCTCGACACGCCGGCGCCGGCGCGGCCGCCTCCCGGCCGGTCGCCGGCCACCAGCCGCCCTGCGCGGCGGCC
>NZ_JAVRHI010000308.1:0-15428 GCF_034105845.1 Streptomyces sp. CRN 30
GGCCGGGGCGGTCGCGGTCGGCGAGGGGGTCGGGCGGGTCGAGGCGGCGGTGTCCTCGGCGGGGCCGCCGAAGGGGCGGAGGGAGGCGGTGAGGGCCACCAGGGAGACCAGGGCGGCGGCGACGAAGAGGCCGCCGCGCACGGCGCGGGCCCGGCCCGGCGTCCCGCCGTCATCGTCGGCGGCCGGGGGGCGGCCCGCGCCGAGCCGCGCCTCCGCCGCCCGGCGGCGGCGCTCCAGATAGGCGAGGCCGCCCCAGCCGACCACACCGCCGGCCAGAGCGGCGGAGATCCCCCCGTCATGAACCCGCAGACACCCCGCCGCCTCGGCACAGTCGGGGCAGGTGGCGAGGTGCCGGGAGAGATCCTCGGGGACCCCGCCGTGGGCGACGGGAGCGGCGGGGACGGACTGAGGGGAACCAGTACCGGCACCGCGGCCCGTTCCTCCCGCGGGCGGGCGGGTCACCGCGTCCAGCAGGCGCGCGTACCGTCGGCATGTCTCGTCCGCCGGTCCCTCCGTGCGGGCGCGGCGGCAGCGGTCGCGGAAGATCTCGCGGACCTGGGCGAGTTCGGCGGTGATCGTCGCCGGGTCGAGGCCGAGGCGGCGGGCGACCACCGGGAGCGGGAGGGCCTCGACCTCGGCCAGCCAGAGGAGTTCCGCGTCGGGGGCCGGCATGTCCCGCAGGGCGCGCAGCGCGAGGGGACGGCGGGCGGGCGGGCCGGTGTAGCGGGCGGCGCGCGCGGAGTTCAGCCAGAGCCGCAGGTCGGGGTCGAGTTCGTGGCCCTGCCCGGCCGCCTCCCAGGCGGCCGCGGTGGTGCGGACGGCGGTCAGCAGGAGGGGGATGCGGGGCAGCAGCCGCACCGGCCGGTGCCCCGGACCGGCCGTCGTGCGGGCCCCGGTGCCAGTCCCGGTCCCGGTTCCGGTGCCGCGCTTCTCGCGCGTGCCCCGGGCGAACGCCTCGGCGGCCAGCCGGGCGGCGGCCGCGGAACCCGACGTGCACAGGTCCGCGTAGGAGAGGACGGCGTCGTAGCCTTCGGTGGCGTCCTGGGGCATCGGCAGGTCGGACATGGCTCTCCCGCGTCCACGGGCGAGGCCAACTCGTTGCGGCGACGGTGGAGTTGGTGATTCCTCGCGGCAAGGGCCGAGCTTGCCACGGGCCCGGCGCGCGTGACAAGCGACGGGGCACGGATACACGACGGTCCGGCCGCCGGGCGTACGCCCGCGCGAACCGGACCGACCGTCCGAGCGCCCCCGGTCAGACCTCGACGGGCGCGTCCGCCGGGAGGCTGTCCATGAAGGAGCTGACGGAGAAGACCGCGTTGCCGGCGCCGGGCGGGCCGTAGCCGGGAGGCGAGGAGAGACCGAAGTCCTCCATGGTCTGCCGGTACGCCTGGAGCAGCCGGATGTGGTACTCCAGCGGCGCGCCGTCGGGGTTGGTCTTGCCGAGCGGGGTGGTGGGCTCGGGGCACCAGGTGGTGAACCGGGGCGTGATGCCGTGCGACATGAAGAAGCGCAGGCCCTCGGTGGTGGACTCGATGGCCTCGTCGACCGTCTTGAAGCCGAACGGCTCGGCCATCTCCACGCCCGCGACGAAGTTCGGGATCACGTTGCGCGCGCCGAAGACCTCCGTGGAGTCCAGGATGCGCCGGTGCCACTCGTCCCGGCCGACGTACCGCTCCTTGCCGGGGCAGTACATCTTGAACAGGTACTCGTCCCACACCTCGTAGTTGGGGTGGTAGATCTGCACGCCGTAGTCCTTGAACCGCTGGACGTCGGCCTTCGGCAGCGCCTGCGCGACGACCTTGCCGATCCAGCGCCCCGGGAAGTACTCCTCGATGGCCTTGGCGTACCGGCCGTAGAAGTCGGCCTCGTCCAGGCCCTGGACCTTGGACGTGATCGCGCCGCCGGTGAGGGTGTACGCGGTGGAGGTCTTCGCCGTGTCGTACTTGTCGATGATCTCCAGCGCTTCGAGGACCTCGTCGACGTCCTTCACGCCCGTGTACGGCCGCCCGGCCGCCTTGTGCTGGCGCCAGTTGTGGTTGATGTCGCAGTACTGGCACTCCTCCTTGGCGCCGAAGTACTGGCAGACGCGGAAGGCGGTCAGGTAGATCAGGTAGCCCCACTGGATGGTGGGCGCGACCTCCATGACGGACTTCCCGTTGGAGAGCTTGTGGCGGTAGTACTCCGGCATGGGCGGCACGCCGACGTCGGAGATCCGCTTCCCGTCGAGGTACAGACCCAGCTGGTTGTGCTCGTCGGCCGCGACCCGGTACGGCGAGGACGGGTTCACCCGGACCGAGACGACGGTGCGGCGCAGGTCGTAGGGGCCGCCGGTGAGGATGATCTCCTCCGGCGGGCGGCGCAGCGCGGCCTCGCCCAGCTCGGGCAGGGTGCCGTGGTCGAAGGAGAAGATGAAGTACGACTTCGGCTTCACCTCCCCGTCCTCGTTGTCGGACAGGGCCGACGGGTCGAAGGCCACTCCGCCGCGGAGCAGGTCCTCCTTGAAGACCGCTTCCCGCGGCACGTGCGGGAAGCGCTCCATCAGATCCTCGACCAGCGCGGTGCGGCTGCCCATTCTGTGTCTCCTCCCGGCTCGCGTTCGACTTCTCACGGTATGCCCCCGGTGGTGCGGCTTCCCCGCCGGGGCCCTCCCCGGCGCGCCAGGTAGGTTTCCGGCGAGGACTCCTGGTCCTCCGGAGAGAACTGGGAGGGGCTGCGGCATGACCGACACCACCGTGACCAACTGGGCCGGCAACATCACCTACACGGCCAAGGAGCTGCACCGCCCGCACACGCGGGCCGCCCTGCGGGCTCTGGTCGCCGACAGCGCAAGGGTACGTGTACTGGGCAGCGGTCATTCCTTCAACGCGATCGCCGAGCCCGGCGCCGACGGCGTCCTGCTGTCGCTGGCGGAGCTGCCGCCGGAGATCGACGTCGACACGGCGGCCCGTACGGTCCGGGTGGGCGGCGGCGTCCGGTACGCGGAGCTGGCCCGGGTCGTCGACGCGCACGGCCTCGCCCTGCCGAACATGGCCTCGCTCCCCCACATCTCGGTCGCCGGTTCGGTGGCGACCGGCACCCACGGCTCGGGTGTGACCAACGGCTCACTGGCGTCGGTGGTGCGCGAGGTGGAGCTGATCACGGCGGACGGTACTACGGTGACGATCGCGCGGGGGGACGAGCGGTTCGGCGGCGCGGTCACCTCGCTGGGCGCGCTCGGCGTCGTGGCGTCGCTCACCCTGGAGCTGGAACCTGCGTACGAGGTCGAGCAGCACGTCTTCGGTGAGCTGCCGCTCACCGCGCCGCTGGACGAGGCGCTGGCGGCGGCGTACAGCGTGAGCCTGTTCACCGACTGGCGGGCGCCGGGCTTCCGGCAGGTGTGGCTGAAGCGACGCGTCGACGGGCCGCCGGTCCGGTTCCCGTGGGCCGCGCCCGCCACGGAGAAGCAGCACCCGGTGCCGGGCATGCCGGCCGAGAACTGCACGGAGCAGTTCGGGGTGCCGGGGCCCTGGCACGAGCGGCTGCCGCACTTCCGCGCCGAGTTCACCCCGAGCAGCGGCGCCGAACTCCAGTCGGAGTACCTGCTGCCGCGCGAGCACGCCGCGGACGCGCTGCGCGCGCTGGACGCCGTACGGGAGGTGATGGCGCCGGTGACGCAGACCTGCGAGTGGCGCACGGTCGCCGCCGACGCGCAGTGGCTGAGCCCGTCCTACGGGCGGGACACCGTGGCGGTGCACTTCACCTGGGTCGAGGACACGGCGGCGGTGCTGCCGGTGGTGCGGCGCGTGGAGGAGGCGCTGGACGGTCTCGCGGCCCGTCCGCACTGGGGGAAGGTCTTCACGACGGCCCCGGCCCGGCTGCGCGAGCTGTACCCGCGGCTGGACGACTTCGCCCGCCTGGTCGCGGAGGTGGACCCGGCGGGCACGTTCACCAACGCGTTCGTGCGGGACGTGCTGGCCGGCTGAGCGCGCCGATCACTGACCGCACGTCCCGCGCGGACGCTCAGTGGCCGGCGCAGCAGGGCGTCGGGTCCGGGTCCTCGAAGGGGACCAGGGTTCCGCCGATGTGCGGCATGGCGGCCAGGACGAGGGTGCCGTCCTGCCAGTGCGGGCGGACGAACTCCCGGGTCACGAGCCGGGTGGCCGGGTCCGGCGGGTCCGCCGCGCCGAGCACCCGCACCCGTTCGATCGCGGAGCGTTCCAGCAGCTCGGCGACGGTGAGGGTGCCGGTCAGGGCGGCGGCGCCCGGGTAGAGCACCGCGCGCCCCTCGGCGTCCCACGCGCCGTCCGTCACCGTACGGCCCTGCGCCCTGAGCCGGTCGCGCGCGACGTCGATCACCACGCGCGACCGGGCGGCCAGCGACAGCGCCACGCGCCGCCGGCCGCCCCCGGCCACCAGGTGGGTGCAGCCGAACACGTCCTCGGGGAGCCCGAGTCCGGTGTTCAGCTCCCGCAGCAGGTGGTCGGCGTCGCGCAGCGACGTGGCGTCGGTGTCGACGCCGATGACGTACGGCGTCGGGGACGGCTGCCCCGACGCCGCGGACGTGGCGGAGGTCACGACGGCAGGACCCAGACCGGGTTGGAGTAGAACCACAGGTCCTGCCACGGGTCGGCGTCGCCGACGACGTCGATGGCGGGGCCGTTCGGGTCGACGGCCGTGCCCAGCGCGCCGACGGCGGACCGCTTTCCGTCCGTGCCGCGCAGCCGCAGGTAGACAGGGCGGTCGACGCGGCCGAGGTCGTAGGTGAGGGTGACCGTGCCGGCGTTCTTGTTCACCTCGTAGGACTTGACGACCTTGGCGGACGGGGCGGTGAAGGTGTCCTTGTCCTTCACCTCGCCGGTGACGTCGCCCTGGATGACGTCGACGCGGGCCAGGGTGGGCTGGAAACCGGCCCAGTTGGGGCCGCCGGAGAGCGCCACGTCCACGGAGAGCGTGACGCGGGTGCCCTTCTTGACCTGGAGGGCGCCGCCGAGGGTGGCCCAGCGGCTGCCGCCGGAGACCCGGACGTCGAGGCCGGAGAGGAGCTGGCCGTGGTCGACCCAGACGCGGCCGGCGCGGATGCCGTCCATGACGGCGGCGTAGGAGAAGTCCTCGGCGCCGACGTGGGTGCGGCTGTAGTAGCCGGGCCAGTAGTCGTTCTCGGTGATGTCGATCTGGCCGCCGTACACCGGGTCGTCGTAGCGGCCGTTGGTATTGAAGTCGCCGCCGCCGCGGGCCGCGGTGTCGCCGTAGATCTGGTGGGAGTCGGAGTTGGCGGTGATCCACCAGGGCTTGCCCTCGGCGAGGAGGCTGTCCCACAGGCCGCCGACGGTGGCGGTCATCCAGTCGAAGCCGCCCCAGGTGCGGTACGACTCCAGGGGGTAGCCGGCGAAGGAGTCGGAGCCGGGGCTGTTGTTGTAGATGCCGCGCGCGCCGCCGGGGCCGAGCGGCGCGGGCAGGCCGCCGGCCTGGTGTCCGGGGGCGCCCTCCATGCCGACGGCGATGCGGTGGTCCCCGGAGGTGGCGTCGCGCCAGGCGCGTATCTCGTGCGGGGAGTCGATGCCCTTGCGCGCCGGGTGGTTGGCGAGCATGAGGGCGTCCTTGACCTTGCGCCGCTTGACCTGGTCGGCGAGGAAGGCGAGGCCGGAGATGGCGAGCGCCTCGTTGGCGGGGGACGACCCGGTGGCGGCCTTGACGGCACCGTCGTAGCCGGTCTCGAACTGCTTGAGGACGGAGACCTCGTTCTTGCCCGGGTGGACGAAGACCGTGCCGTGCTCGGCGGCCGGGATGTTCCACTCCAGACCCTGGAAGACGAGGGTGTCCTGGTGGGCGGAGCGGGCGTCCTGGATGTCGGGGTTGACCTTCTCCACCCCGATCTTGGCGTGGGTGCCGCTGCCGTGGTCGGTGATGACCAGCCAGTCCATGCCGTGCCGGGCGCCCTGGCAGACCTGGTCGATGACGCGGTACTTGCCGTCGCTGCTGTACTGGGTGTGGATGTGGTGGTCACCGGCCAGCCACAGGAAGCCCTTCTTGCCACTGCCGCGGTTCGTGGCGTACGCGGGCGCGGTGGCGGCACCGGTCAGCACGCTGCTCGCGGCCAGCCCGGCGCCGAGCAGACCGGCGCGGCGCAGCAGGGTGCGGCGGGACTGCTGTTCGGGGCTGAGCGCGTCGTCGGGGACGGAGGTGTCGAACGCGGCGGGCAGGGGCGCCGTGTCGTGCGTGTGGCCGTGACCGTGACCGTGGTGGTGGTCATGGCCGTGACTGTGGCCGTGGCCCTGGCCGTGGCCGTGCTGGTGGTGGTGCCCGTGGCCCATGTCGCTCCTCGTGGATGACCGCCGCGCGCGCGACGGTGTCGCCGCGACCGCACGGGGGGGGGTGAACGTGGGCCGCGTGAGGAGAATCGACGCGCGAGGTGAATGAGGGACGACCTGCGGATGAGCGGGGGACGTAGCCGACACGTCCGGTGCGCCAAGGCGCCGCCGCTGTATGTCGGTCATGTGACAAGGTGCGGGCTTCTTCTTGACGGTGTGTCAACGGGAGCGGTTCGATCGGCGCACACCCCCCGCGCAGCCCTGTCCCGTCACGCCTCGTCATGGCCCCCTCATGACCCCCTCATGTCCGCGTGTCCCCGCGGACCCAGGAAGGACCTCCTCCAGCATGCCCAGACCGTACCGGCGCAGCGCCGTGACCCTCCTCGCCGCGCTCGCCCTCGCCGCCACGACGGCCCTCGGGGGCTCCCCCGCGTCCGCCGCCACGGGCTTCGCGCCCGCGCCCCCGCACAACCCGTACGCCGGTCCCGACGGCACCGCCACCATGCACGGCGACACCGGTTCGTCGGACACCACCCCGCTGGCCGGGCCGGGCGCGGGCACCCTGTCCTCGTCCCGGACGGCGCTCGCCTCGGCCTGCCCGACCGTGCTGGCCGGCGCCGACGGCTACCCGGTCGCCCTGTGCACGCCCATCTTCGGCCAGGTTCCCACCGTCCATCTGCTCGACCCGGACGACGGCTCCTCCCTCGCCGAACTCGCTCTCACCAAGGGCTCGTTGCTCGGCGGTGTGTACGCGTACATCGACCACAAGGACCGCCTGGTCGTCGCCGACGGCAGCCGGAGCCTGCTGCGCGTGGGCCACCACCGGCAGACGGACGGGTCCTGGAAGCTGAGCGTCGACAGCACGCTCTCGCTGGCCTCGGTCATCCCCGAGGACGACGCCGTCACCGGCCTCTCCCCCGACTGGCAGGGCCGGGTGTGGTTCGCCACCGGCGGCGGGACCGTCGGCACGGCGGACGACACCACCGGCACCGTCCGCGCCCTGGCCCTGCCGGCCGGCGAGCGCGTGGCCAACAGCATCTCGACGGCGCCCCAGGGCACGGCCGTCACCACGACCCACGCCACGTACCTGCTCACCGCGGGCGCCGACGGCACCCCGAAGATCACGTGGCGCAAGCCCTACGACCGGGGCACCGCCCGTAAGCCGGGCCTGCTGAGCTGGGGCAGCGGCTCGACGCCCACCTTCTTCGGGCCGGCCTCGGGCACCGAGTACGTCACCATCGTCGACAACGGGGACAGCGCCGCCCACCTGGAGGTGTACCGCACCTCGGACGGGGCCACGGTCTGCCGCGTGCCGGTGCTCACGGCGTCCGGCGGCCCCGGCAGCGAGAACTCGCCCGTGGCGATCGGCCGCAGCGTCTTCGTCGCCGGTACGTACGGCTACCCGTACCCGGCGGTGCCGGAGGGCGCCGGGGACAGCGTCCCGGCGTCGGCCGACTTCACCGGCGGACTGAGCCGCGTGGACGTGGCCGCCGACGGTTCGGGCTGCTCGCTGGTGTGGGACAACGCGCTGCGGTCGGCGGCCGTGCCCAAGCTGTCGTCGGCGGACGGCCTGCTCCGTACGGTCCTGCGCGATCCGCTGATCCCGGGCACGCAGGGCACGAGCCTCCTCGACCCGTACCGCTACGCGGAGATCGACCCGGCGACGGGCAAGGTGGTGCGCAGCGCCCGGGTGGGCATCGGCTCGCTCTACGACTCTCTCCAGATGGCCGGGACGATCACCCGTGACGGCGCGTACCTCCAGGGCACCGTCACGGGCGTGGTGCGCGTCACCGCCGGATAATGCCCCTGGGCACCAGCCCCTGCTCGCGGAGCGCGTCCCGCACGAATCCCGCGTACACGGTGGCGCCGTACGCGGAGGTGTGGGTGTTGTCGCGCTTCTCGTCGGTGAGGTAGAGCGCCTTGGAGTCCTCGACGCCGAGGGACTCCACCAGGGCCTTGGTGCGGGCGGTGAGGTCGATCAGCGGGGTGCCGCGTTCGGCGGCCACCGCTCGGACCACGGCGGGGTGGTCGACGCCGAGGCCGTTGACGAGGAGGGCGGTGCCGTTGTCCAGGGTGCCGTCGGCGTTGAACCAGCGCCGGACGATCGGTGTGACGAGCACCGGCCGCCCGCCCTCCGCCCGCACCCCGTCGACGAGGGTCTCCAGGTTGGCGCGGTAGGTGGCCTCGTCGGTCGTCTTGTCGTTGTGGGCGAGCTGGATCAGCACCAGGTCACCGCGGTGGACGCGCGGCCGTACGGTGTCCCACATGCGCGGGTCGGCGAGGTAACTGACGGTGCTCTCGCCGGAGTCGGCGTGATTGGCGACGGACACGCCCCCGCGGAGGTACTGCGGGAGCTGCTGCCCCCAGCCGCTGTACGGATCGCCGGGCTGGTCGCAGACGGTGGAGTCACCGACGAGGAGGATCTGCCGGGCGTGCGGGGCCGGGGTGACGCGGAGGCCGGCGAGGGCGGGCGCGCTGCCGCCGATCACCAGGTCCAGTCCCGGGCTCCCCTCGGGCCCGGCGGGCTCGCCCTCCGGTGTCCGGACGTCGACGGTGAACGACCGCACGACCCGCTTGCCCGCCCCGGCGGCCGTCTCGGGCAGCAGGGAGCGCCGGGTCTCGCCGCTGATCGCCGTACGGGAGGCCGCGTCGCCGCCGAGGACGACCCGGACGTCGTAGGTGCCCGGGGGGACGTCGAAGTGGCAGGTACCGGCGACGCAGTTCTCGACGCCGGTCGGCGGGCGTTCCCCGGCGTGGGCGGGCCCGGCGATCCCGGTGAGGACGGCGCAAGCCAAGGTGGCGGCGGATGCGATCCCCCGTCTCCCCATGAGACTCATCTTCACCACTGTCCCTCCCTCACACCGTGTCCGCGACCGGGACCCCGAAGTCCGGGGTGCCGTCCCGTCTCCACCCGAGCCGTTGCACGCGCGTGTGCCGGTTCGGGTCGTGCAGCGGGTCGCCGTCGATCTCCTTGTACTGGCGGGCGTGGTAGACGAGAACGTCGGTACGGCCGTCCTCGGCGACGGTGAAGCTGTTGTGGCCGGGACCGTACTGGCCGGTGGCGTCGTTGCTGGTGAAAACGGGCACCGGCGACTTGGCCCAGCTCGCGGGGTCCATGAGGTCGGCGTCCGCGTCTGCGGTGAGCAGGCCCATGCAGTAGTTGGCGTCGGTGGCGCTGGCGGAGTAGGAGAGGAACACCCGCCCGTTGCGGACGATGACGGCGGCGCCCTCGTTGACCTTGAACCCGACGCACTCCCAGTCGTACTCGGGGGTGGAGAGCCGGATCTGCGGCCCGGTGAGGGTCCAGGGGTTGGCCATCTTGGACAGCCAGATGGCGGTGTTGTTCTGCATGCCGGGTTCGTACTGCGCCCAGGCGAGGTAGCGGGTGCCCCGGTGGGTGAAGGTGGTGGCGTCGAGGGAGAAGGTCTCCCAGGCGGTCTTGAGCTGCCCCTTCTCCGTCCACGTCCCCTTGAACGGGTCCCGGTGGGCGTTCTCCAGCACCCACATCCGGATGTCCCACACACTCTCCGCGGGCGCGGCGGCGAAGTAGATGTACCACTTGCCGTCGACGCGGTGGAGTTCGGGAGCCCAGATGTGCGCGCCCATGTCACCGGTGGTGTGCCTGTTCCAGATGACGGACTCGGCGGCGGTGGAGAGCCCGTTGATGGTGCGGGAGCGCCGGAGGATGATCCGGTCGTACTCGGGGGCGGTGGCGGTGAAGTAGTACCGGCCGTCGGTGTGCCGGGTGATGTGCGGGTCGGCCCGGTTGCGGACCAGGGGGTTGGTGTACGGGGCGGCCTTCGCGGGGGCGGCGTGGGCGACGGCGGGCAGGGCCGGGACGGCCGCGAGGGCGCCGGCGGCTGCGGCGCCCTTCAACAGCAGGCGGCGGCCGGGGACTTCGGGTGACTCGGCTGACTCATCGGTGCGGCGGCTCATGCGGTGCCTCTCTACCGGAGTATGTTCGATATGAAGAACGGCATCTGACATGACGAACGCCGACAAGGTAGGGGTGCGCCGGGAGAAGGTCAACGGGTGGGACGGGGCTGCCGCAGGTATCTCCCCGGGCGGTCCGGGTATCCGGTCGGTCACGTGAGGTGAAGGCACCAGGGGAGGGTGACCATGACGGAGGCGGCGGGCGCGGCGGGCAGAGGGCGGCAGGACGAACGGCACGACGAGCGGCACGACGAGCGGCCCCGGCGGCGCCGCCGGGACAGCCTGTGGGCCATCGGCCTGCTGGTCCTGGCCGTCGGCGTCGTCGTCCGACTGGCCCTGGGCGGCCTCTCGGCCTGGCCGTCGGCGCTGCTGGGCGCGGTGGCGATGGCCTTCTGGGTGCCGTGGCTGGTCCGGCACTTCCGCCGCCGGGACGCCTCCGCCTCGGGCACGGAACCGGCCGACGTCCCCGGCATGGAACGCCAGATTCTCAGGGGTGACCCGCCCCCGCGCGATCCCCGCCGCCGCGAGGAGCTGGCGGCCCTGGTCGACTCCCGCCAGCGCCGCCTGCGCCGCAGCCGCTGGTGGGCGTTCCCGCTGCTGGCGGCCGTCTTCTTCGGCACGTCGGTCGCGTGGTTCTCGGCCGGCTCGACGGCGACCGGCGGCGTGATGCTCGCCCTGGGGGTGGCCTTCCTGGCCTTCATGACGTGGTCCAACGTGCGCTTCGACCGGCGGCTTTCGCGGATGCGGCGGCAGCTCAGGAGCCGAGCCGGCTGAGCCGGCCGGGGAACTACGGCGCCACCGGCTCGAACGGGACCATCTCGTCCCCCTCGGGCCGGACGACGCCGTACGTGCTCTCCGGGACCTCGTTCCACACCCCCGGCAGGTCGCCGAGGGGCTCGGAGACGACGAGGCGGGTGTCGTCGGACGCCTCGCGGAGGAAGTCGATGTCCGGGTGGAGGGAGCGGAGGGTCTCCACGCGGGTGCTGTAGAAGAGGGAGCGCGACGCCCGCTGGGAGGAGTAGCGGAACGTCCACAGGCTCCGGCCGTCGGTCACCGCCACCGTCATCTGGAGGGGGTGTTCGACGCCGTGCTCACGGCCGACGCCTTCGACCAGACCGGCCATGCGGGCCACCGCGCCCGGCGGGTCGTCCTCCAGGCCGAAGGTGAGCGCCAGGTAGAACATCACCTCGGAGTCGGTCGACCCCTCGATGTGCAGGAAGAGGTCCGGGTCGACGGCGAGGACGAGGTCACGCCGTACGCGGGAGAACTCGGCGATCGCACCGTTGTGCATCCACATCCAGCGGCCGTGCCGGAACGGGTGGCAGTTGGTCTGCTGCACCGCCGAGCCCGTCGATGCCCTGATGTGGGCGAAGAACAGGTGTGAGCGGACGTGGCCGGCGATCTCCCGGAGGTTACGGTTGCTCCAGGCGGGGCCGATCTCCCGGACGATCGCGGGCGAGTCCTCCGCCGTCCGGTACCAGCCGACGCCGAAGCCGTCGCCGTTGGTCGTCTCGACGCCCATCCTGGCGTGCAGGCTCTGGTCGATCAGCGAGTGCTGCGGCCGGTACAGCATGTTCTCCAGCAGCACCGGAGTGCCTGAATAGGCCAGCCAACGGCACATCGTCCACCGCCTCGCTCGTCGTACGGCGTCGTACGAGGGGCCTGCGGGGGCGTACGAGTGCACCCCTGCGCTCCCTCCTTCCCAAGGATCGCAGGGGCGGGCCGGGGGCGCACGGGCTAGCCGACGGCCGAGTTCACCGAGGAGATGATCTTCTCGCCCCACTCCTTGGTGATGCTGCCCTCACCGTTGGCCTTGAGGACGAGGTGGCCGAACGCCTGGCTCCGCTCGGCCTTGAGCCGCATCAGCTTCATGGGGCTCAGGCTGGACTTCTCCTCGTGGGAGACGAGGTCGAAGGTGTGGTTGTTGCTGCTGCGGGAGACGAAGGAGTACTTGTGCGCGGCCGGCCCCGCACCCTTGATCACAGTGAAGCCGATGGTCATACCCGCGCCCTGGAGGTCGTCCGCCTCCATGTCCTCCACCAGGTTGGCGTACTTCGGTTTGTCCTGGATGCGGCTGGAGAGCTTGCCGTGGCTGGACAGGGCACCCGACGCCGCGTGCGTCGTGTACTCGGAGTAGCGGTTCTGGTACACCCGCGACTGCTTCAGGATCTCCGGCGGCTCGGCCGCGTCCTCCTTGGGGTGCTCCGCGACGCCCTGCTTGAGGTACTCCCCGGTGCTCTGGGTGGGGAACAGGATGATCTTCGGTTCGGTCGGCGCGCCGTTGTCCTGCCCGCCGAACCGCACCAGGCCGGTGAACGCCGAACCGGGCGGCGCCAGGTGCCAGCCCTCCAGGCTGCCCTTGTGCACCTTGACCGCCCCGCCCGGGACGACCGGCCAGTGCGGCGGCGCGCCCCCGCCGCCGTTGTTGGCGATGTACGCGTCGGAGTCCTTGTACCCCGGCCGCTGGCCCTCGCGCAGCGCCGCCATGTCCGGCGTCTCGACGAACTCCTCGCCGTTCACCTGCGCGTAGCGGACCTTGATCTGCTCGATGATGTCCGTCCGGTTCACGCCGTAGTACTTGGTCAGCACCTGGCGCACCAGCGGCTTGTTCCGCAGCGGCAGCCGCCCGTTCGGCACGGTGGAGCGGATGCCCGCGTGCTCGGCCGGCAGCTCGAACTCGGTGTCGCTCGCGGCCGCGGCGGCGGTCGGCGCCGGGGGCCGGGTACCCAGTATCGGAGGCGGCGGGGGGAGGGGCGGCGCCGGGGGCCCCTGCGGCATGCGCTGGATGCTCATCACCTGCCCGCTCCCGTGCAGGGCCCGGCCCACGGCCTGGTTGCCCGCTTCGCGTTGCAGCCGGATCATGTGGGCCGCGCCCGAGGGCGCGGAGGCTCCGTCGTGCGCGTGCGCGTGCGATGCCGCGCCGGGCGATGTGTCGCGCGGGGGACGGAGCACCCGGCCGGGCTCACCGGCTTTCTCCAGCCGTTCACGGGGATGCATGGGGGGTTCCTTTCTTCAACAACGACACCTCGGTACCGGCTCCTGCCGCCTCGGAGAAGGTCCGGGAGGGCAGATCCGCGGGCAGAGCCGACACTGCCCGCACTACCGTCGTCGTCATGACCATCGGTACGACCGACTTCGCCCGCGCGCTCACCGGACCCGCCCCCCTCGTCCTCGACGGCGGCCTCTCCAACCAGCTGACGGCCGCCGGGCACGACCTGAGCGACAGCCTCTGGTCGGCACGGCTGCTCGCCGACCGCCCCGATGCCCTCGTCGACGCGCACCGCACCTACTACGAGGCCGGAGCCGACGTCGCGATCACCGCCAGCTACCAGGCGACGTTCGAGGGCTTCGCGGCGCGCGGCATCGGACGGGGGCGGGCCGCCGCGCTCATGGCCCGCAGCGTGGAACTGGCCCGGGAGGCGGCCCGCCTCGCCGGGACGGAGCGACGGCTCTGGGTCGCGGCATCGGCCGGCCCGTACGGCGCTCTGCTCGCGGACGGCTCCGAGTACCGGGGTCGGTACGGGCTCACCGTCGCCGGACTGGAGCGCTTCCACCGGCCGCGCCTGGAGGTCCTGGCCGCCGCCCGCCCCGACGTCCTCGCCCTGGAGACCGTCCCCGACACCGACGAGGCGACGGCGCTGCTGCGCGCTGTGCGCGGCCTGGGCGTGCCCGCCTGGCTGTCGTACACCGTCGACGGCGACCGCACCCGGGCCGGTCAGCCGCTGGAGGACGCCTTCGCCCTCGCCGCCGACGTGGAGGAGATCGTCGCGGTCGGCGTCAACTGCTGCGCGCCGGGCGATGTGACCCGTGCCGTCACCGTGGCGGCGCGGGTGACGGGCAAGCCCGTCGTCGCCTACCCGAACAGCGGGGAGATCTGGGACGCCGCCGCCCGCGCCTGGACCGGCGAGCCGGCCTTCTCCGCCGGGGACGTACGGGGCTGGCGGGCGGCCGGGGCGCGGCTGACCGGTGGCTGCTGCCGGGTGGGGCCGGACGTGATCGCGCGGGTCGCGCAGACCTTGCGAACGACCGGTTCCTCTCCGGAGAGGTGACGAGCCGGTCAGTCCTGGGCCAGGACTCGTCACTCGCTCCGGCCGCCCGCGCGGCCTGCTGTACTGCTGCCCCATCGGCCGGACCATCGGCCGGTTCACCGGCTCACCGGGGCATCGGGGCATCGGGGCATCGGGGCGGCAGTTGGAAGCGAACTTCCACGCACAGGAGATCAGCGGAACGCTGATCGTCGGCGACGACAACGACGTCCATGTCGTCAACCACGTCACCGTCTTCGACAGCGGTTCGGCCGTGGCGCCCGGCACCGCTGGCCCGCCACGGGTGCCGCGCCGCGACCGGCCCGCCGAGTGGGCCCGCCCGCCCCGCGCCCCCGAACTGCTCGGCCGCGCCGAGGAGCACGCCCGCGTCCTCGGACGGCTCGCCGAGGGGTACGCCGTCCGGGTGTACGGCCCGCCCGGCAGCGGCCGGACGGCCCTGCTGAGCCGCGTGGCCGCGGACCACGGCACCGAGACCGTGGTGTTCGTGCAGGCGGGCGGCGCGAACGCCGAGGACGTCGTCCAGCAGGTCTTCGAGGCCACCCACGACACCGAGGAGTACAAGCCCGGCGCGGCCCTGCTGCGGCGGCTCATGGCACCCGTCCAGGCCTTGATCGTCGTCGACGACTTCGAGGACCCGGACCCGGGCGGGCTGGCCGCGCTGCGGCAGGCGCTGCCCGGCTGCGACGTACTGGTCTCCTCCACAGCCCCGAGCCCGGCGGAACCCGGCACGGACATCCGCGCCTGCCGGCTCGGCGGCCTGCCGCCCGACGCGTCCCTCGCCCTGCTGGAGCGGGAGGCGAACCGCCCGCTGAGCGACGCGGAGACGCAGGAGGCCACCCGGTTCGCCGCCGAGGTCGCCGGGCCCCCCCGCGCGCTGGTCGCCGCCGCGGCCCTCCTGGAAGCCGGCGACACCCCGGCGGCGTTCACCGCGGACGAGGACGCGCTGGCCGCCGGGCTCGCCGCCCGGCTCGGCGAGGGCGCCGCCCGGCTGCTCGGCGCGCTCTGCGCGTTCCAGCCGCTCCCGGTCCCCTCGGCGCTCTTCGAGACGGTCGGCGCGGGCACCCCCGTCCCCGGCGCCCTCTCGGAACTCCAGCGGCTGCGGCTGGTGGTCCGCGAGAACGGCGGCCACCGGGCTGTCGGCCGGCTCGCCGCCCGCACCGCC
>NZ_JAVRHI010000309.1:0-3312 GCF_034105845.1 Streptomyces sp. CRN 30
GCGCAGTTCCCCGCCGGCCCTTCAGGGGCGCGGGGAACTGCGCGAACGGCCCCCGCCGGCCCGCGGCCGTCAGTGGCGGCCCGCCACCCTGTCGGCGACACGGGCCAGCCGGGAGGACCCGGCACTGGACGTACGCGTCTCGCGGGCGTCCGCCACCCGGTACGCCCCGTACAGCCCCCGCACCCCCAGCCAGCGCAGCGGCTCCGGTTCCCAGCGCCTGACCCGGTGTCCGGCCCACGGCAGCGCCGTGAGTTCCGTGCGGCCCGCCTGCCCGGAGTCGTGGCGGACCAGGTCGGTCAGGGTGCGGGCGGCAAGGTTGGACGTGGCGACGCCGGAGCCGACGTAGCCGCCCGCCCAGCCAAGACCCGTCGACCGGTCCAGGTCGACCGTCGCGCACCAGTCGCGCGGCACCCCCAGCACCCCGGACCAGGCGTACGCGATCCGCGCCCCGGTGAGGGACGGGAAGAAGCCCGTGAGGACGCGGCGCAGTTCCTCGACCGTCGCGCGCGGGGTGGTGCCGTCGGTGTCGGTGCGGGAGCCGAAGCGGTACGGCACGCCGCGTCCGCCGAGCGCGATCCGGCCGTCGGCGGTGCGCTGCGCGTACATGTAGGCGTGTGCCAGGTCGCCGAGGGTCTGCCGGCCCGCCCAGCCGAGGGAGTCCCACTGCGCGTCGGTGAGCGGTTCGGTGGCGATCATCGAGGAGTTCATCGGCAGCCAGGTGCGCCGCTCCCCCTTCAGACCTGCGGTGAACCCCTCGGTGCAGCGCAGGATGTAAGGCGCGCGGACCGTGCCGTACGGCGTGACCGCGTGCCGCGGGCGGATCTCCGTGACCGGCGTCGACTCGTGGATCGTGACGCCGAGGCGTTCGACGGCCGCCGCGAGGCCCTTGACCAGTTTCACGGGGTGCACGCGCGCGCCGTGCGGCGTCCACGTCGCGCCGACCGCGTCGGCCACCCGTATCCGCTCGGCGGTCTCCCGCGCGCCGTACAGTTCGCGGTCCTGCTCGCCGAAGGCCAGCTCCGTCTCGTGGAACGTCCTGAGCCGGGCGAACTGCGCGGGGGTCCGGGCGACCTCCAGGACGCCGCCCTTGTGGACGTCCGCGTCGATGCCCTCGGCCGCGGCGACGCGGATCACCTCGTCGACGGTGTCGTTCATGGCCCGCTGGAGCCGTACCGCCGCGTCCCGGCCGTGCAGCGCGGCGTACCGGTCGCGGCCCGCGACGCCGTTGTACAGCCAGCCGCCGTTGCGGCCCGAGGCGCCGTATCCGCAGAACTTCCGTTCCAGCACGGTGATGCGGAGGAAGGGCGCCGCCCGCTTCAGGTAGTACGCCGTCCACAGTCCCGTGTAACCGCCGCCGACGATCGCGACGTCCGCCGTGGTGTCCCCGGCGAGGGGTTCACGGATCGCCGGGAGGCCGTCGTCCGCGTACCAGAAGGAGATGCCGCCGTTGACGACATCGGCCGTCGAAGCGGCCGTTGAGCTGTCCATGGCGGGACGGTAGCCGTAGCGCGCGGTTCCTGTCTGCCGCGGAATCCGTCGCCGTCCGGTCCGGCGCCGCCGGTCGCTCTAGTCGCCGTCCTCCGCCGGGGCCAGCGCGTCGCGCAGTTCGCCTCTGCGTCTTATGCGCAGCTTGCGGTAGGCGCTGGTGAGGTGGGTCTCCACGGTCCGCCGTGCCAGGTGCAGCAGGTCGGCTATCTCCGCGTTGGTACGGCCGTCCGCGGCCAGTTCGGCGATCCTGCGCTCGCTGCCGGTCAGGGCGTCGCTGCCGGTGCGGTCCGCACCGGCGCTGCGGGCACCGCCCTCGCGCAGCGCCTGCCGGGCCAGGGCGCGCAGCCGTACGGCGCCCTTGTCCTCGGCGCGTTCGGCGGCCTCGCGCAGACAGGCGCGGGCACGGGCGCGTTCCCCGGCGTCGATGAGCTGGCGGCCCCGGGCGAGCAGCGCGGGGATCAGCTCCATGGTGGTGTCGACCGGCGCTTCCCGCAGGACGCGCACCGCCTCCTCGGAGAGTTCCAGGCCGTGCCGTCCGCCGGTCGCGGTGCCCAGGACCCGCAGCGCGCGCCCCACCGTGCGGGGGGTGTCCCAGACCCGGGCCAGCCGCAGTTCCTCCTCCGCGAGGGCCAGCGCCTCCCGGGTGCGGCCGAGGGCCAGCCGGCACTCCGCCACGGCCGTGCGCCACGGGGTGACGACGGGGCTGACCACCTCGCGGGCGGACTGGCGGCGCCCGCACTCCAGGAAGTCGTGGAGGGCGCCCGCGTGGTCGCCGACGGCGGCGCGCTGCACGCCCCGCGCGTACAGGAACCGGTTGAGTTCCCAGGAGTCCGGGGCCTGCCGCAGGTCGAAGCCGTCGGCGAAGTCCCGGGCCTGTTCGAGCCGTCCGGTGTGCACGAGGGCCATCAGCGCGTGCGCGTCCGTGTTGAAGGGGGCGCTGCGGGCCCACGGCGTGCGGCGGGCCGCGGGGTCGTCGAGGTGGGTGAGGAGCGCCACGTGGTCGCCGCGGGCGGCGGCGATGTCGGCCCGCGTGTTGAGCAGGGCGTGCCGCATCGGGTGCAGCAGGGTGAGGTGCTGACCGGCCAGGCCCCGCTCCACCAGCCGTTCCGCCTCGTCGAGTTCGTCGGCCCACTGGGCGACCGCGGCGGCCGTCCCCAGCAGGAACGGCTCGGCCAGCGGGTCGCCGGGTTCGGCGAGCAGCACCCGCACCTGGCGCATGGCCTCCTCCGCCGAGGTCAGTCCGGCGGACGCCGTGTAGCGGACGAGGAGGGCCTGTCCCGCGGTGCCGACCAGTTCCGGGGAGCGGGCGGCGGTCTCGCCGAGCCGGCGGTACGCCTCCTGCCGCTGCGCCTGGTCGTGGTCGGAGAGCAGCGCGGAGGCGGTACGTACGGTGCGGGCGAGGCCCGGGTGTTCGGTGAGGTGGGCGTCGGCGCGGTGCAGGACGCCCATGGCGGTACGGACCTCGCCGCGGCCGGCCAGCGCGGTGCCGAGGGCGATGGCGGTACGCGCCCGGTCGCGGGGCGCGGCCGACAGGTGCAGCGCCTCGCCCAGCCGGGCGATGGCCGCGGGGGCGTCGGCGGCGGCGTACTCCAGTGAGCCGAGGGCGGTCAGCATCGGCTGCCGGACGTCGTCGGAGACGGGTTCGTCGAGGGCGCGGCGGAGGTAGCCGACCGCGTCCTCGGGCCGCGACTCGTCGACGGCGGCCGTCACCGCGTCCCGCAGTACGCGCAGCGCCCAGGGCAGGCCGACGGCCGGGGTCTGCACGAGATGCCGGGCGACCGCCTCGGCCCGGCCGCCGCGCCGCAGCAGCGCCTCGGCGGCGGC
>NZ_JAVRHI010000310.1:0-16338 GCF_034105845.1 Streptomyces sp. CRN 30
CCCCCCCCCCCCCCCCCCCGGCCACCGTCACCGTCACCGCTCCACCGCGTACAGCACCTCCCCACCCGGCCCCCGAGCCACCCTCCGCAGCCCTCCGCCCGGCGCCGTCCCCTCCCCCGCCACCACCCACCGCACCCGGTACGAGCGCAGCACCTCCCTCCGCGCCTCCCCGTCCCCGGCGAAATACCGCCGCACGGCGGCAGTCCTCTCCCTCTCGTCCGCGAGAAAGAAGTCGGGATACCCCGGAGCCACCGTGTACGCCCCGTACGCCGGGATCTGCCGGGCCCCCCGTCCGGCCCGCACCATCACCACGTCCCCGTACCGCACCCACGGCGTGATCCACCCGTACCCCTCCCACGGCACCCGGTACTTCGCCGCGACGGCCCCCGGCCACTTCCCCCGCGCCGCCCAGGCCCACAGGTGGAAGGCGAGCCCCGTCGCGCACACGCTCGGGTACGCCACCGTCAGCGCCAGCGACTCCAGTCCGAGGAGCCCGCTCCACGCGAACGGCCGCGTCCCCCACAGCAGCAGGAGGCAGAGCAGGGCGAGCGGCGGCGCGGCCGGACGCGCGCTCAGCGTCCGTACGTACCGCACCACCCCCGTCACCAGCAGCGCCAGTGCCACCGCCGCGCCGAGCCGCAGGACGACGAAGACCGACGCCCCGGTGGCCTTGGCCACCACGCCGAGCAGCAGCGTCCACGGCGAGTAGTAGGGGCTCGGCGTGTCCGCGTCGACCAGGGGGTTGCCGGGGTGGACGAAGTCGTGCCGCAGCCGTTCGACGGTGGCCGCGTGCAGTCCGAGGTCACCGATCCAGGGCAGCCGCACCACGCACAGCGCCAGCAGCAGGAGAACGAGCGCGGCGGCCGCCCGGAGGACGGCCGCCGCGTAAGACGGTTCGGCTCGTTTCGTCGTACCGGAACGCCCAGCCATCCGGCCACGCTATCCGTTATGTCTCACATGTCCGACGAGCCGAGCCGTCCCCTCGGATCACGCGCACCCGGGCACGCACCCGCGCACCCTCACGAATGCGTCCGCAGCAGCGTCCGCATGGTCCGCATCGCCACCGACAGGTTGGCCAGGTCGAACGCGTCCGACCCGCGGATCTCCTCCAGCGTGGCCCGCGCCCGCCCGAGGATCGCCGCGTTCTTCTGCTGCCACACCTCGAACCGCTGCTCCGGCGTCGAGGTGCCGTTCCCCGCCGCCAGTACGTCGGCGGTGAGCGAGGCGTGCGCCGCGTACAGGTCCTCGCGGATCGCCGCGCGGGCCATGGACTGCCAGCGGTCGGCGCGCGGCAGGTCGCTGATGCGGTCCATCAGCTGGGTGATGCCGAGCCGGTCGGCGAGGTCGTAGTACACCTCGGCGACCTCCAGCGGCTCCTTGGCCATGCGGTCGCCCACCGAGACGATGTCCAGCGTCGGGAAGGCCGAGGAGAATCCGGCCACCCGCGTGGCCACCTCGTCCGGGACGCCGGCGCCGGTCAGCTCGTCGTGGATGCGCTGGTACCAGTCGGCGTCCGCGCCGCGCAGCAGCTTCGGCAGCTGCGACCAGACCTGCTCGACCCGGTCGGCGAAGAAGTCGACCGTCTCGGCCAGCTCCAGCGGCTGCGGCCGGTTGTTCAGCAGCCACCGCGTGCCGCGCTCGACCAGCCGCCGCGAGTGCAGCCGGATACGGGTCTGGACGGCGGCCTCGACGGTGTTGTCGAGGCTCTCCACCGCGTCCCACACCGGGTAGGAGCGGAAGATGGCGCGGGCCGCGGTCTGCGCCCGCACGATCTCCTCGAGCGACGCGCCGGTCTCCTCGCGCAGCCGGTGCAGATACGTCGTACCGCCCGTGTTGACCGTGTCGTTGACCAGCACCGTCGTGGTGATCTCACGGCGCAGCGGGTGGGTGTCGATACGGTCCGCGAACTGCTCGCGCAGCGCGGTCGGGAAGTAGGCGTGCAGCAGGCCCTTGAGGTACGGGTCGTCGGGCAGCGAGGTGTGCAGCAGCTCCTCGGCGACCGTGATCTTCGTGTAGGCGAGCAGGACGGCCGTCTCCGGGCCGGTCAGACCGTGTCCGGCGGAGAGCCGCTCACGGATCTGCCGGTCGGTGGGCAGGAACTCCAGCGCCCGGTCGAGGTGGCCCTCGCGCACCAGGTGCTTCATGAACCGCTGCTGGGCGTGGAGCATGTCCTTGGACTGGGCGAGCGCGTTGGCGATCGCGGTGTTCTGCGCGTAGTTGTTGCGCAGCACCAGCCGGCCGACCTCGTCGGTCATTCCGGCGAGGACCTTGTTGCGCTGCTTGACGGTCATGTCGCCGTCGGCGACCAGGCCGTTGAGCAGGATCTTGATGTTCACCTCGTGGTCGGAGGTGTCCACGCCCGCGCTGTTGTCGATGGCGTCGGTGTTGACCCGGCCGCCCTTCGCGGCGAACTCGATCCGGCCGAGCTGGGTCAGGCCGAGGTTGCCGCCCTCGCCGACGACCTGGACGCGCAGCTCCCCGCCGTCGACGCGGATGGCGTCGTTGGCCTTGTCGCCGACGTCGCCGTTGGACTCGCTGGACGCCTTGACGTACGTACCGATGCCGCCGTTCCACAGCAGGTCCACCGGCGCCCGGAGGATGGCCCGCATCAGGTCGGCCGGGGTCATCTTGGAGACCTTCTCCTCGATGCCGAGGGCCTCCCGGATGTGGGCGTTGACCTGGATGGCCTTGGCCGTGCGGGGGAAGATCCCGCCGCCGGCCGACAGCAGCCCCTTGTCGTACTCCTCCCAGCTGGAGCGCGGCAGCTCGAAGAGGCGGCGGCGCTCGGCGTAGGAGACGGCCGCGTCCGGGTCCGGGTCGATGAAGATGTGCCGGTGGTCGAAGGCCGCGACCAGGCGGATGTGCTCGCTGAGCAGCATGCCGTTGCCGAAGACGTCGCCGGACATGTCGCCGATGCCGACGACCGTGAAGTCCTCGGACTGGGTGTCGGTGCCCAGTTCCCGGAAGTGCCGCTTGACGGACTCCCAGGCGCCGCGGGCGGTGATGCCCATGCCCTTGTGGTCGTAGCCGGCGGAGCCACCGGAGGCGAAGGCGTCGCCGAGCCAGAAGTTGTACGTCTCCGCGACGCCGTTGGCGATGTCGGAGAAGGTCGCGGTGCCCTTGTCGGCGGCGACGACGAGGTACGTGTCGTCCTCGTCGTGGCGGACGACGTCGGCGGGCGGCACGACCTCGCCGGCCACCATGTTGTCGGTGATGTCGAGGAGCGCCGAGATGAAGGTCTTGTAGCTGGCGATGCCCTCCGCCAGCCACGCGTCCCGGTCGACGGCGGGGTCCGGGAGCTGCTTGGCGACGAAGCCGCCCTTGGCGCCGACCGGCACGATGACGGTGTTCTTCACCATCTGCGCCTTGACCAGGCCGAGGATCTCGGTGCGGAAGTCCTCACGCCGGTCGGACCAGCGCAGACCACCGCGCGCGACCTTGCCGAACCGCAGGTGGACGCCCTCGACGCGCGGCGAGTACACCCAGATCTCGAACGCCGGGCGGGGCGCCGGGAGGTCGGGGATGGCCTGCGGGTCGAACTTCATGGACACGTAGTCGTGCCACGTGGCGCCCGCCGCCTCCTGGAAGAAGTTGGTGCGCAGCGTCGCCTTGATGACGGTGAGGAAGGAGCGCAGGATACGGTCCTCGTCGAGGCTCGCGACCTGGTCGAGGGCGGCCTCCACCTCCTCCAGCAGGGCGTCGACGATCTCGTGCCCGGCACGCTGCCGGTCCGGCGACATCCGCGCCTCGAACAGGGAGACGAGCAGCCGGGTGGTGTGGACGTTGTTGCGGAGGGTGTCCTCCATGTAGTCCTGGCTGAACGTCGAACCGGCCTGCCGCAGGTACTTGGCGTACGCGCGCAGCACCATCGCCTGCCGCCAGGACAGCCCGGCGCTGAGCACGAGGGCGTTGAAGCCGTCGTTCTCCGCCTTGCCGTCCCAGGCGGCGGCGAACGCCTCCTGGAACCGCTCGCGGGCGTCGTCGCCGAGGTAGTCGGCGCCGCCGGCCACCGTCTTCGGCATCCGCAGGCCGAAGTCGTAGATCCACGCGGTGGTGCGGTCGGAGCAGCGCAGCTCGTAGGGCCGCTCGTCGGTGACCTCGACGCCGAGGCGGCTGAGCACCGGGAGCACGGCCGACAGGGAGACCGAGCCGCCCTTCTGGTAGATCTTGAAACGGCGTTCCTCGGGGGCGGCGCCGACCGGCTCGTACAGGCTGAGGGCGAAGGTGTGCTCCTCGTCGAGCCGCTCCAGGTGGCCGAGGTCGGCGACGGCGGAGCGCGGGCCGTGGTCGGCCTTGTAGCCCTCGGGGAAGGCGCCGCCGTAGCGGCGCAGCAGCTCGGCGGAGCGCTCCTCGCCGACCTCGGCGGTGAGCGCCTCGGCGAATCCGTCGGCCCAGGACCGGGCGGCCTCGACCAGGCGGGCCTCGATGCGGTCCTTGTCGGCGTCGGACAGCTCGGGCAGCTCGGTGCCCTGCGGGACGCGGACGACGAAGTGCAGCCGGGAGAGGATCGACTCGGTGTTCCAGGCGGTGAAGTCGACGCTGGTGCCGCCCAGTTCCTCCTTGAGGATGTCGATGATCCGCAGCCGGACGCCGGTGGTGTAGCGGTCCCGGGGGAGGTAGACCAGGGCGGAGTAGTAGCGGCCGTACTCGTCCTGGCGGAGGTAGAGCCGCAGCCGGCGGCGCTCCTGGAGGTACAGCACGGAGGTGGCGATCGCCTGGAGCTCGCCGACCGGCGTCTGGAACAGCTCGTCGCGCGGGTAGGTCTCCAGGATCTGGAGCAGGTCCCGGCCGTCGTGGCTGTTGGGCGAGAACCCGGCGCGCTCCAGGACCTCCTCGACCTTGCGCCGGATGACCGGCACCCGGCGCACGGACTCGGTGTAGGCGGCGGAGGAGAACAGCCCGAGGAAGCGCCGCTCCCCGACGACGTTGCCCTCGGCGTCGAACTTCTTGACGCCGATGTAGTCCAGGTACGACGGCCGGTGCACGGTCGCCCGGCTGTTGGCCTTGGTCAGCACCAGCAGCCGGTGCTCGCGGGCCTTGGCGCGGGCGTCGGCGGGCAGCCGCTCGAAGGACGGGCTGACCGGGTGGCTCTCGTCGACGGCGTGGTGCGGGTCGGAGCGCAGGATGCCGAGGCCGGTGCCGGGCACGGCGGCGAGGGAGTCGTCCCCGCGCAGCTCGTACTCGCGGAAGCCGAGGAAGGTGAAGTGGTCGTCGGCGAGCCAGCGCAGCAGCTCGCGGGCCTCTTCGACCTCCTGGGCGCGCAGGTCGCCGGGGGCGGGCTCGCCGGTCAGCTCCTCGGCGAGGCGGACGGACGCCTCGCGCATCTTGCCCCAGTCCTCGACGGTCTCCCGTACGTCGGACAGGACCCGCAGCAGATCGGCGGTGATCTGCTTGAGGTCCGCGCGGTCGGTCTCGCGGTCGATCTCGACGTGGATCCAGGACTCGACGTGCGCGTCGTGCGGCAGCTCTCCGGCGGGCGGGTCGGTGAGCACCTCGACGAGCTTGCCGGTGAGGTCGCGCCGCACCACGAACTGCGGGTGGACGACGACGTGGATGCCGCGTCCCTGCCGGGTCAGCTCGTTGGTCACGGAGTCGACGAGGAAGGGCATGTCGTCGGTGACCACCTCGACGACGGAGTGGCTGCACGTCCAGCCGTTCTCCTCGACGGTCGGGGTGTGGACCCGGACGTTGGCCGTGCCCTGCGGGCGGTTCTCGGCCAGCCGGTGGTGGGAGACGGCGGCTCCGAAGACGTCGACCGGTTCGCGGTCGCCCAGGTCCTCCGGGGCGGTGTGCCGGTAGTAGCGCTTCAGGAACGCGAACACGGATTCACGGTCCGGGGTGTCCGGGGTGTCCTCGTCCGTCGTCCCAGTCGGTAGATACCCCCCGACCGGGCTGTTCTCAGCTACCCGTGCGGCCCTGTCGAGCAGCTCGGCCTTTGCTTCGTCCAGCTTGGTCTGCATTGTCCTCTGGCTCCTGTCGCGCGCCGTTGCGTGACGTAGAAGGAAGTACGGTCTCCTGCCTTCCGACGTAACGCCCAGACGCGGGGTGTCCGTTCTGCTCCGACGCTATGCCGCAAGGTGAGATGAGCGGGGGCATATCAGCCATGTTCGACGCGTCCGCCGGGTGTGATACCGCTCTCGTCGGCGGTGTCTTCCGGGGGACGCGCGGCACCGCGGGGCTCCTCGACGCCCCGTCCCGCCCGCGAGGACCAGCGACCGCCGCCCGGTCACGGATGTCGTCCGTGCTCTCCGGGCGCAGGGCAGGGACACGGATGTCCCCGCGAGCTATCGCGCTGATCACGTCATAAGGCTATCGCTCCTCCCCGGGGGCCCGTCATGAGCCGTATGTGTACAAAACCGGGGGTGGAACTTTGACGCTCCGCACAGCGACGCGGGGTGACTTGTGAGGTGGCTCGCCGGGTGGCTCGCGGAGCGGCTCGCCGGGTGACTCGCGAGGCGGCTTGCGGAGCGGCTCGCGAGGCGGCTTGCGAGGTGGTGGGAGCCGGGACCGCTCACGCGGCCAGCCGCTCGGCCTCCTCGACCGCTTCGGCCAGCGTGTCGACCACGGGCACGCCCGCCTGCTCCAGGCTCGTCCGGCTGTGCGAACCACCGGTGTAGAGCACGGCCCGCGCCCCCGCGTGGAGCGCGGCCGTCGCGTCGTCGACGGCGTCCCCGATGACGACCGTGCGGGCGGGCTCCACGCCGGCCAGTGCCGCGAGGTGCCGCACCATGTGCTCGGCCTTGCTGCCGCCGGACGGGCCGGTCCGCCCGTCGACGCGTATGAAGTGCGTCTCGATGCCGAAGCCCTTGACCAGCGGGACCAGTTCCTCGTGGCCGTACATGCTGAGTATCGACTGGCTGCGGCCCGCCGATCCCCACGAGACGAGCAGCTCCGCCGCCCCCTCGGCGAGACCGCACCGCACCCGGTGTTCGAGGTAATGGCGGTGGAAGGTCTCGTCCATGACCGCCCACTCGGCGTCGGTGGGCAGCCTTCCCATCAGCCGCT
The DNA here is from genome assembly GCF_034105845.1 of Streptomyces sp. CRN 30. Lineage (NCBI taxonomy): Bacteria > Bacillati > Actinomycetota > Actinomycetes > Kitasatosporales > Streptomycetaceae > Streptomyces > Streptomyces sp. CRN 30. The sequence continues at coordinate 7,006 of NZ_JAVRHI010000310.1, forward strand.
CGTAGAACTTGGGCACCGGTACGCAGTACAGCGCGCGGTACCGCTCCAGCGTGATGGGCGCGAGGCCCAGTTCGGCGAAGGCCGCGTTGGTCGCGCCGATGATCGCGTCGTTGTCGTGGAACAGCGTGCCGTTCCAGTCCCAGACGATGTGCGCCCCTGCCCGCTTTCGCATCCCCATGCCCGTAAACGTACCCGCCGCCACTGACAATCAAGGGAAGCGCAGGTCAGAGGCGCCGGAGGCGCCAGCGGCGGTCAGCCGCCGAGCCCCACGAGGTTCGGGATCTCCTGCGTCGCGAACCAGAGCAGTTCGTGGTCCTCCGCGCCGTCCACGACGAACTGGGCGTCGTCGTCCCCGCCGTCCGCCGCCGCGAGCGCGCCGGCCGCGGCGGTCACGTCCGCCTCGGCGTCGTCGGAGTCCACGTGCACCGAGGCCGCCTCGGCGAGCGGCACGCTCCCGGTGACCCGGACCTCGCCGAGCGCGGCGGGGTCGAGTCCCCGGCCGGGGTCGGCCGACGCGGTCCCGTCGGGCACGTCGACGGCGACGACGACCCGGCGCCGGGGCGCGGCGGCGTCCTGGGCCAGCAGCCGCAGGGAGCCCAGCGCGGCGCGGTTGAGGGCGGCGTACTCCAGCTCCTCGATGTCGTCCGACAGGTACCACTCGCGCAGCGCGGGGGTGACGGCGTAGGCGAGGAACGGCCCGGTCCCCAGCTCACCCGTCCGGTGCGCCTCGGCGAGGCCGGGGAGAGTCAGGGGGACGTAGACGCGCATGGCGGGCCGCTTTCGTGGTCGGGAGTCGGTCGGAGGTCGGTCGGAGGTCGGTCGGGAGTCAGCCGGAAGCCGGTCTTCAGGATACGTGCGGGTGTCCCCCATCGGGTTCCGGACCAGGCCGGTGCGGACGTCCACCCCACGCCGCGCCTTCACCCGGCCCGCCCCCACAGTCACGGGCTCCGGCCCCTGCCCGTCCACCCGGACGAGTGAACCGCTCTCGGGTCACCCACCGACGGCACCCCCTTGCCAGCACGGCATCACTGCCCGTACAAGATGCGCAACGGAAAGTTACCGCCCGGTATTCCACGGGCCGCCGAACGGGGATCCCATGCACAAGGTCATGAACAGGTCGCAGCACCGCCGCCCCGGCTCCCGTCCGCCCGGCCGCCGCGACACACGCCGCCCGGCCGCCGCCCCGCCCCGGGGCCCGGGTACGGTCCCCACCCCCCGGACGTCGGTCCCGGAGGACGGCCCCCCGGCCACGACGGCCCCCCGCCCGGCCGGCCCCACCCATCCCGCGGACACCCGCCCGGCCACCATGCCCACCGCAGCCTCCCGCAGGCCCGTGCGGGGCGTCTCCCGCAGGCCCGTACAGGGCCCCGGAAGGACCACCGGCTCCTTCGCCACCGACCTCTTCGCCGAGCGGCTCCTCGCCGTGCTCAGCGGGCGCAGCCCGGTCCACTCGATGCTGCGGCACACCCTCGGCCGGGCCTACGACGATCTGGCGCGGCTCGCCGAACGCGGCCCCCTGCGCACTCACGGCGCCCGCCCCGTCGTCCGGGACATCGGCTGGTTCGAACCGCGTCCCGGCGCCATGGAGGTCTTCGCCCGTATCGGCGCGGGCGAGCAGTTGCGCGCGATGGCGTTCCGTCTGGAGCGCGGCGACGACCTGCGCTGGCGCTGCACCGCCGTGGAACTGGGCGGCCCCCGCCCGCCCCACGCGGACGAGGGGTGACTTCCGGGACGGAACGCCGAGGGGCCGGGCACCCGCGGGTGGCCCGGCCCCTGCACGGCCCCGGGGTCACGGCACCGCCGCCGCCCCGGACACCGCCGACGTCACTTCTTGCGGCGCCGCCCGCCCTTCGCCTGCTTGCGGCGCTCCGCGCGGGTCAGCCCGTCGCTCTCGGACCGCGCCGGCTCGTCGTCGGCGCGCTCCTCGCGCTCGATGACACCGCCCTCGCCGTCCACGGTCGGCGCGGACAGGTGCAGGTTGCGCCGCTGCGGGGCGTCCAGTCCCTTCGCGCGGATCTCCGGGCGCGGGGCGGCCTGGGCCGGCACCGCGTCCTGCGGGCCCTTGTCCAGCGAGGGCTTCTCGTCCTCGACGGGGACCTCCTCGACCTGCTGCTCGACCTGGACCTCCAGGTTGAACAGGTAGCCGACGGACTCCTCCTTGATGCCCTCCATCATGGCGGTGAACATGTCGAAGCCCTCGCGCTGGTACTCCACCAGCGGGTCCTTCTGCGCCATGGCGCGCAGGCCGATGCCCTCCTGGAGGTAGTCCATCTCGTAGAGGTGCTCGCGCCACTTGCGGTCGAGGACCGACAGCACGACCCGCCGCTCCAGCTCACGCATGATCTCGGAGCCGAGCTGCGTCTCGCGCGTCTCGTACTGCTCGCGGATGTCGTCCTTGATGGACTCGCCGATGTACTCGGCGGTCAGCCCGGCACGGTCGCCCGCCGCCTCCTCCAGCTCCTCGACGGTGACCTTCACCGGGTAGAGCTGCTTGAAGGCGCCCCACAGCCGGTCCAGGTCCCAGTCCTCGGGGAAGCCCTCGGCGGTCTCGGCCTGCACGTAGGCGTCGATCGTGTCGTCCATGAAGTGCTGCACCTGCTCCTGGAGGTCCTCGCCCTCCAGGACGCGGCGCCGCTCGCCGTAGATGACCTCGCGCTGGCGGTTGAGCACCTCGTCGTACTTCAGGACGTTCTTGCGGGTCTCGAAGTTCTGCTGCTCGACCTGCGACTGGGCGGACGCGATCGCGCGCGTGACCATCTTGTTCTCGATCGGCACGTCGTCCGGCACGTTGGCCATGGACATCACGCGCTCGACCATCTGCGCCTTGAACAGCCGCATCAGGTCGTCGCCCAGCGACAGGTAGAAGCGGGACTCGCCCGGGTCGCCCTGACGGCCGCTGCGGCCGCGCAGCTGGTTGTCGATGCGCCGCGACTCGTGCCGCTCGGTGCCGAGGACGTAGAGCCCGCCGAGCTCCTCGACCTCGTCCTTCTCCGCCTTGACGGCCAGCTCGGCACGGTCCAGGGCGGCGGGCAGCGCCGCGGCCCACTCCTCGATGTGCTCCTCGGGGTCGAGGCCGCGCTGGCGCAGCTCCGCCTCCGCGAGGTCCTCGGGGTTGCCGCCGAGCTTGATGTCCGTACCGCGGCCGGCCATGTTGGTGGCCACGGTCACGGCGCCCTTGCGGCCGGCCTGGGCGACGATCGTCGCCTCCCGGTCGTGCTGCTTGGCGTTGAGCACCTCGTGCTGGACGCCGCGCTTGGAGAGCTGCTGCGAGAGGTACTCGGACTTCTCGACCGAGGTGGTGCCGACCAGGATCGGCTGGCCCTTCTCGTGCTTCTCGGCGATGTCGTCGACGACCGCCTCGAACTTCGCGACCTCGGTGCGGTAGATCAGGTCCGACTGGTCCTTGCGGACCATCGGCTTGTTGGTCGGGATCGGGACGACACCGAGCTTGTAGATCTGGTGGAACTCGGCGGCCTCGGTCATCGCCGTACCGGTCATGCCGCACAGACCGGGCTCTTCCTTGCCCTCGTGGTCGTGGCGCTTGTAGAGGCGGAAGAAGTTCTGCAGGGTGATCGTGGCGAGGGTCTGGTTCTCGTCCTTGATGGCCACCCCTTCCTTCGCCTCGATCGCCTGGTGCATGCCCTCGTTGTAGCGGCGGCCGGCGAGGATACGGCCGGTGTGCTCGTCGACGATCATGACCTCGCCGTCGATGACGACGTAGTCCTTGTCCTTCTTGAACAGTTCCTTCGCCTTGATGGCGTTGTTCAGATAGCCGACGAGCGGGGTGTTGACCGACTCGTAGAGGTTGTCGATGCCGAGCCAGTCCTCGACCTTGGCGACGCCGGACTCGTGGATGGCGACCGTGCGCTTCTTCTCGTCGACCTCGTAGTCGCCGGTCTCCTCGACGCCCTTGAGGGGGTTGCCCGCCTCGCCCTTCTTCAGGCGGGTGACCAGCTTGGCGAAGTCGCCGTACCACTTGGTGGCCTGGTCGGCGGGGCCGGAGATGATCAGCGGCGTACGGGCCTCGTCGACGAGGATGGAGTCGACCTCGTCGACGATGGCGAAGTTGTGGCCGCGCTGGACGAGTTCGTCCTTGGACCACGCCATGTTGTCGCGCAGGTAGTCGAAGCCGAACTCGTTGTTCGTGCCGTAGGTGATGTCGCAGCGGTACATCTCGCGGCGCTGGGCCGGCGTCTGGTTGGCGAGGATGCAGCCGACTTCCAGACCCAGGAACTTGTGGACGCGGCCCATCATCTCGGAGTCGCGCTCGGCCAGGTAGTCGTTGACCGTGACGATGTGGACGCCCCCGCCGGAGAGCGCGTTGAGGTACGCGGGCAGGGTGCCGACGAGGGTCTTGCCCTCACCGGTCTTCATCTCGGCCACGTACCCGAGGTGCAGGGCGGCACCGCCCATGATCTGCACGTCGTAGTGGCGCTGCCCCAGGACGCGCTTGGCGGCCTCGCGGACGGTGGCGAACGCCTCCGGCAGCAGGTCGTCCAGGCTCTCGCCGTCGGCGTAGCGCTGCTTGTACTCATCGGTGAGGGCCCGCAGCTCGGCGTCGGAGAGGTCGACGAAGTCCTCTTCGATGGAGTTGACCTGGTCCGCGATGCGGTGCAGCTTGCGCAGGATCTTGCCTTCGCCTGCACGCATGATCTTCGAGAGGACGGACACGGGGGTTGGTCTCCTTGCCGGTCGGGCCTGGGACGGTCGTTTTCCATTGGACGTACTGAGCAACGGCCATCGTAAGCGAGGACACCGTCACGCCGGGAGGCCTGCCGCGACGACGGCTTCCCTCACCCCTCACAACGGCCGGGCTCCGTGGATGGTGCCGCCGGGTGCCGATGATTTGCGCGAATCGTGACCGGCCGTGCACACGCCGCAAAGGGATGGCGTACGACGCGTCCCCGCGAGCAGAATCGGCCGATGGAACCGCACACGCTCACCACCGGCCGCCTCCTGCTGCGGACGGTCGGCCCCGAGGACACCGCCGCCGTCCTCGCCGCCTGCCAGGACCCCGACATCCAGCGCTGGACCGTCGTCCCCTCCCCGTACCTGCCCGAACACGCGCGTGCCTTCACGGAGCAGATGGTCCCGACGGGATGGGCCAACTCCACGATGTTCACGTTCGGCATATTCCTGCCCGGCGGCGACCTGGTCGGCATGATCGGGCTGACGATGGTCTCCCTGGGCGTCGCCGAGATCGGTTTCTGGGGCGCCAAGGAGCACCGCGGCAACGGCTACGTCACCGAGGCCGCCGACGCCGTCTCCCGCTGGGCCTTCACCCGGCTGTCGGTGGACCGCGTGGAGTGGCGCGCCGAGGTCGGCAACGCGGCCTCCCGCGCGGTGGCCGAGCGCGCCGGTTTCACCCTGGAGGGCACGCTGCGCTCCGCGATCAACAACAAGGGCGTACGCAGCGACTGCTGGGTCGGCTCCCTGCTCCCGTCCGACCTGGGCCTCCCGTCGACGGCCTCGTACACACCGGCCCGTCCGTAGGGCACCCGACGGCCCGTGCCGGTCCCACGGGGACGCGACGGTCGTTGTCAGTCCCACCCTCTATCGTGCGGACGTATGACGACCCTCCCGCGTCCTGTCACGGAACTGTCGGCCGACGAGGCCCGCCGGATCGCCCTGCGGGCCCAGGGCCTCCTCGGCAGCCCCGACCGCCGGGCCGGCGTCCGCGGTGTCCTCCGCCACCTCGGCGCGGTCCAGCTCGACACCATCTCGGTCCTCGCCCGCTCCCACGAGCTCGTGCCGTACGCGCGCCTGGGAGCGGTCGGCCGCAGGGCCGTCGACGGCGCCTACTGGGGCCCGGTCTCCGCGGACGGCCCGGCGGCCCGGCCGCACGCTTTCGAGTACTGGTCGCACGCCGCCTGCATCCTCCCCATCGAGGAGTGGCCGCACTTCGCCTTCCGCCGCCGCGCCTACCGCGCCCGCCCGCACTGGAACCACGACCTGCCCGACGGCGCCTACGAGCAGGTCGTCAAGCAGCTCCGCGCGGAGGGCCCGCTGACCGCCACCGAACTGGGCGGCGCCAAGCGCACCAGCGAGTGGTGGGACTGGTCCGGCGCGAAGGTCGCCGTGGAGCGCGCGCTGATGTACGGGGAGGTGGTCTGTGTGGAGCGCCGCGGCTGGAAGCGCGTCTACGACCTGGCCGAGCGCGCCGTCCCGGACGACCTGCTGCACGACCGGCTGGACGACGCGGAGTGCCTGCGCCGCCTGGTGACCCTGGCCGGCCGCGCCCTGGGCGTCGGCACCCGGTCCGACATCGCCGACTACCACCGTCTCAAGGCGGAGCAGGTCGACGCGGTGATCGCCGACTCGGGTCTGGTGCCGGTGACGGTGGCGGGCTGGTCACGACCGGCCTGGGCCGATCCGGCGGCGCTGGAGACGCCTCCGCGCGGCCGGCACCGCACGACGCTGCTGTCGCCGTTCGACTCCCTGGTCTGGGAGCGGGCGCGCACGGAGCGGATCTTCGGCTTCACGCACCGCCTGGAGGCGTACGTCCCCCGGCCCAAGCGGGTGCACGGCTACTACGCGATGCCGGTCCTCGCCGGCGGGCGGCTGGTCGGCCGGGTGGACCCGGCGCGCGAGGGCCGCACACTGGTGGCCAGGCAGCTGACGCTGGACGGCCGCAAGGCGGTCCCGGCGGTGGCACAGGCCCTGGTCGAGGCGGCGGGCTGGGTGGACTGCACGGACGTACGGCTGGAGCGGGTGGACGCGCCGGAGCTGCGTGAGCCGCTGGCCGCGGAACTGGCCCGGCTCCTGGCCTGAGCGTCGGCGCCGCGTCCGGGCCGGGTCCGGGTCCGGGTCGGCGTCCGGTGCCCGTCAGCGGATTTCGAGGATCTTCTCCCGCATCGCGTAGACCACGGCCTCCATCCTGGAGTGCAGCTGAAGCTTCTCCAGGATGTTGCGCACGTGGTTCTTCACGGTGTTCTCGGAGATGAACAGCTCCTTGGCGATGTCCCGGTTGTTCATCCCGGTGGCGACGAGTTTGAGGACTTCCAGCTCGCGGTCGGTCAGCCGCGGCGCGGGCACCAGCCGGCGCTCGTCGGTCCGCTGGATCATCGACTTGAACTCGGTGAGCAGCTTGGACGCCATGGAGGGGCTGATCTGGGACTGGCCGTCGGCCACGGCGCGGATGGCGGTGGCCACCTCGTCCGTCGAGATCTCCTTGAGGAGGTACCCGGTGGCGCCGGCCTTGATCGCGTCGTAGAGGTCGGCCTCCTCGTCGCTGATCGTCAGCATGATGATCTTCGCGCTGGGGGCCACCTCCTTGATGGAGGTGCACGCCTCGATACCGCCCCGCCGGGGCATCCGCACGTCCATCAGCACGATGTCGGGCAGCAGGTCCGCGGCTTTCTCCACGGCCTCGGCGCCGTCCCCGGCCTCGCCGATGACCTGGATGTCCTCCTCGGCCGCCAGCACGATCTCCAGCCCGCGGCGGAAGAGGGCGTGGTCGTCCACGACCAGGACCCTGATCGGCTCCTTGCGTGGGACGCCCGTGTCCGGGCCCATGCCGGCGACGCCGTCGTCGGCGTCCCCGTCCCGCATCGGTCCGAAGCTGTCCGCCATCGTTCCTCCCCCTGAAGGCCCTGGCCTGTGTAACCCGGGCCGGCGCCAACCCAAGGCAACGACCCACCCGTTGGGCCGTTGCGGCCATGATTCCATGCCCGGACGCCTTCGAGACGACGGCGCGGGGCGCGAACCGGGTCGCACACCGGTGCCCCTGGGGGCGCACGCGCGCTCCAGGGGCACCGGCCATGCCGTTCACCGGTCGGTCAGCCGCCGAGCGCGCCGCCCGCGTCCGGGGAGTGCGTCTGGGTGACCATCGTGTCCGTCCGGAGGTGGATCACGCCGTAGTCGTAGGCGTGCCGCCGGTAGACGACGCTGGGTTCCTTGGTCTCGGAGTCGACGAAGAGGTAGAAGTCGTGCCCGACCAGCTCCATCTCGTAGAGCGCCTGGTCGAGGGTCATCGGGGCGGCCACGTGGTTCTTCTCCCGCACCACCAGGGGTCCGTCGCCCTGGACCTCCAGCGAGCCGACCTTCTTGGTGGGCACGCCGTCCTGCTCGTGGTCCGCCGCTGCGTCGCCGTTGCCGTTGAGCGTCGCCACGCCCGGGACGTGCTGGGGGACCTCGGCGGCGGAGATACGGCGTGAGCCGCGCCGCGAGTACCGCTTGTCGTGCTGCTTGCGCAGCCGGGCTCCCAGCTTCTCGGCGGCCAGGTCGAGCGCCGCGTACGGATCGCTCGCCGCCGCCTCCGCCCGGATCACCGGCCCGCGGGAGCGCAGGGTGATCTCCACCCGGTCGCAGCGGTCGGCCTGTCGGGGGTTGGGCTCCTTGGACACCTCGACGTCGAGGCTGATCACCTTGCCATCGAGCTTCTGGATCTTCTCCAGGTTCAGCTTCTCGGCCACGTGCTTCCGGAACCGCTCGGGCACCTCGGTCTTGCGGCCCTTGACGACGATGTCCACGCAGAACTCCGTTCCCGGATCACTCCGCTTCCACGGCGGAGCATCTCCCTTTTGCACCAGGTCCCGGTGAGTCCCGGAACCTCGGACTCGCGGTGACGTCCACCTCCTCCCCCAGGGGCGAGAAGTCCACTCCACCGGCGCGGGTGATTCCGAATGAACCCGCGGCCCGGCATTCGGACAAGAGAGGTGTGGCCTGCGGCTTTCCCTCACGACCGAACATATCTCGCCCGGACGGATGTCGTCACCCTCTACTGCCGCGTACCTCCGTTCAGGTGAATTGATTCCCTCATTACCTGCAACGACGTAAGTTCTCAGTCAGTTCCGGTTTATTTCGAAAGAGTCTGGTGATGCGGCGACCACTGCCGCGCGAATGACGTCACCGTTCTCGATTCCGCCCGTCTTTACCGGTCCGGCGGGCGTCCCGTCCGCCCTCACTTCCGTCGCTCCGGTTCTCCGTTGTTCTCTGCCTTCCCACACCGCTCCGGGATACACGGCCCTTGTCGCCGTTCTGTACGGACGCACACCGCCGATCCGCTCACACCCGACGGCCCCCACCGCTCCGGACCGCCCGGCGACCGGCGCCGCACCGGGCCGCGCGGCCCCGCGGGGAGCCGCCCCGTCCAGGGCCGCCCGCACGGCACGCGCCGCCTCCGCCAGGGACGCCCCCGTCGTCATCAGGTCGTCGACGAGCACCACCCGTCCGCCGTCGCGCAGCAGCCGGGCGCCGCCGGGGACCACGGCCAGCGCGCCGGCGAGGTTGTCCGTCCGCTGCCGCGGGCCGAGCCGCGACTGATCGGCCACGGCACGCCGCTGCCGCAGCACGGCCGCCACCCGGGCGGGCGTACCGGCCCGCCGCAGCTCC